>JABDNM010000160.1 GCA_013043825.1 Flavobacteriaceae bacterium | reverse complement strand
GAATACTCCCGACTGGAAGTGACTTTGGATACCATTGGTGACAGGGTGACTAGAGAGAAGCCATATATTAATGTCAAGAAGATCCATACCGACGCCTTTGAACAGGAATCTTCGGCTGGAGGAAATCGATATCCTGAAGTGACTGAGGCCATAATCAATGCGATTGAGGTTGGCACCTTGATATTGAATTACTTCGGACATGGAGGAGAAGACGGGCTTGCCAAAGAGTTTATATTTACAAAAACTGATGGGCAGAACCTACAAAACCAAAACAGATATCCGTGTATAGTCACAGTGACATGTGAATTTACCAAGTTCGATAACCCACTTCGCCTTACCGGTGGGGAATTTACCTATTGGAACAAAGACGGTGGAGCTATCTCATTAATAACCACAACACGTTCCATCGGGGTGGAATTGGGTGTTGATTTTAATGTAGTTTTGGCAGAAGAGCTCTTTGGGTTTGGACAGGATATTCCTGTGCCACCAGCCGAGGCCCTGGCTATTTCAAAGAATTTGATCTCCAATCCGAACAGACGAGTGATCTTTTTTGTTGGAGATCCGGCGTTAAGACTCGCCTTTCCAAGGCAAAGCGCACGAATAAGTACCTTGAACGATGTGCCTATACAACAGGCCACCGATACGTTGAAGGCATTGAGTAAGGTTAAATTTGGAGGCGAAGTGGTCGATGAACAAGGCAATCTGCTACAAAACTACAACGGTGTCTTGGAAGCAAAGGTTTTTGATAAAGACGTACAACGACAGACCCTTGGAAACGATGGAGTGAGAGGAGGATCGAACAATGAACTCCTCATATTGAATTTCAAAACGCTGGGTGAAGTACTATTTAATGGTCAGGCGACTGTCACCAACGGCAGGTTCGAGTTTGAGTTCGTTGTTCCCAGGGATATTCAAATCCCGGTTGGAAACGGCAAGGTGAGTTTATATGCTGAAAAAAATAATGAGTTGGTAGATCAAACCGGTTTTAACCTGGATATTCTGGTGGGTGGGATCAATGAGAATGCCCCGGAAGACACTCAGGGCCCCGATATACAATTGTTTATGAATGATGAATCTTTCGTTTCAGGAGGAATTACTAACGATTCTCCATTCCTGATCGCTAAGCTAGAGGATGAAAACGGCATAAATACAGCCAGCGGAATTGGTCACGACATTGTTGCCATACTAGACGGAGACGAGGCCAATCCATTTGTGATCAATGAATATTACCAGGCCGAACTGGACGATTTTACCCGGGGGAAGGTTACTTATAAGTTACGGGACCTGGAAGAGGGATTACATACGCTTACCCTGAAAGCCTGGGATGTGTATAATAATTCATCCACGGCAGATATCCAGTTTGTGGTCTTCGGAAGTGATAAGTTAGAAGTACAACGTGTGCTGAACTATCCAAATCCATTTGTGAACTACACAGAATTCTGGTTCGAACACAACCGTCCGACAGAAACCCTGGACGTCCAGGTTCAAATTTTTACCGTTACAGGAAAGGTCGTAAAAACCTTAAATAGGACGGTTTTAACCCAGGGCGGACAGTCCCGTGATATCGTCTGGGATGGCCTTGATGATTTTGGTGAGAAAATCGGGAAAGGCGTGTATGTATACAAGCTAACGGTGAAATCAAACCTCACTAATCAGCAAGTTGAAAAGTTTGAAAAACTGGTTATCCTTTAAAAATTAAAAAAGTATATTTGTCCAAATTTTATAGGTCATGAAGAAAATTTTTATTCCAATATTGTTGATACTTATTTCGGTGAAAGCCACAGCTCAGGAGTCGAATCGAGTTATCACAACCGGTGTCCCCTTTTTATTGATCGCAGCAGATGCCCGCTCCGGCGGAATGGGTGACATAGGGGTCGCTACCTCGGCTGACGCCTTTGCGCAACAATGGAATCCTGCAAAATATGCCTTCGCCATATCAAAACAAGGTGTTGGTATTACATATACACCCTATTTAAGCAACCTCGTGAATGATATCTTCCTTGGAAATCTTACCTACTATAATCGCATCAACGAACGTAGCGCGGTCGCAGCAAGTTTCCGCTATTTCAGTTTAGGGAATATCGAATTACGAGATACCTTCGAACAGGAACCCTTGATCCAGAGTCCGAATGAATTTACCTTCGATCTCTCCTATGCACTGCGATTAAGCGACCGTTTTTCTATGGCAGTAGCGGGTCGTTACCTGCGTTCCGATTTAAAGATACAGGCATCCAATGAAGATGCCTCCGCGGCTGGTTCTTTTGCGGTTGATGTTGCCGGATTCTACCAAAGTGAAGAAATTGGATATGGTGATTTCGACGGACGATGGAGAGCTGGATTCAACATTTCAAATGTGGGACCAAAGATCAAATACGATGACGTTGGACAGGAAAATTTCTTACCCACTAATCTGGGTGTTGGAGGTGGATTCGATTTTATCCTCGATCAATACAACAAGGTAGGGGTGAATGTTGAGATCAACAAATTATTGGTTCCAACACCACCAGACCCCGATTTGAACGGAGATGGTGATGTAACCGACGAAGAACAGGCACAAGCAATTGACGACTACCAGAATATCAGTTTCTTTTCCGGGATCTTTGAGTCCTTTGGAGATGCACCTGATGGCTTCAGTGAAGAATTGAAAGAGTTTACCTGGGCCCTGGGTGGTGAATACTGGTATCAGGATGTTTTCGCCTTCCGAACCGGTTATTTCAATGAGAGTGATGAAAAAGGTTCTAGAAAGTTTCTCTCTTTGGGAGCTGGATTCAGGTACACAGCAATTAATATCGATATTTCCTATCTATTCTCGACCTCTAAGGTGAGAAGTCCGTTGGAAGGGACCCTTCGATTTGGTCTTACTTTCAACTTTGGAGACGAGTACGACGAATACTAGAAGT
>JABDNM010000089.1 GCA_013043825.1 Flavobacteriaceae bacterium | reverse complement strand
ATGTGTTCCCTTTGGACGCAACCAAAGTTCCATCTGAGTTGAAGGTAAACACATAGCCATCGAAATTGGATGTTTCATCTGTATCTGTATCCCAGAAATAGCTAATCCTCCAGGTACCACTTTGGGCCGTGTTTATCACACGTTCTGCACTGGTGCCATTGTTAGCATTGGGGTCGGGATTATTATTCTCATCCTTTGAACAGGCTGTAAAGCTTATCGTGATTGCAATCAGGATGACAAATAAAGCAACTGTATTTTTCTTTGTCTTTTTCATTTTTTCAATTTTTTTTTCAATAGGGTTAAATTCAATTATAATTTTTCAAATATGAGCGTATCTGTTCCACCGCCGCCTCCACTAACATCTTGTAACTCAACTCGAGTGTTAGTAGCTGAAAGCACGTCCCAATCGTCATCGTTGAATTCGTCGAATGGGAAATCGGTTCCAAAGTCGAGCAGCAATTCGTTTCCGGAACTTAACACCTGCCAGATGCCATTGTTGGTCGTACTGCCATTGGTTGCAACCACAGTACCTGCTGCGTCGAATGTTATCATGTAACCCGCATAGTCTGCGGTTTGATCAAAACCATCATCCAGGTAGGTGCCCACAAACCATGTTCCGTCAACAAGGAAGTCCTCCAGATCTGAGGTACCTCCTCCTCCACCCATGAATGGATCTCGTCCGAAGGTGAGAAAATCTGTACTACCATCACTTCCTGAAACATCTTTCAATCGAATGAAGTCATTGGTAGCTTCGAGTACATCCCAGTCTTCGGCTAATTCATCCAGCGGAGGAAGGATACCAAAGTTAAGATTCAGTTCAAGTTCGGTTTCATCTCCCGAGGAGGTAGACCAGGTTCCATTGGTGGTTCCACTTGAATCGGTCGCCGTCGCACTCCCATCGGAGGCAAAGTTGAACAGGTAGTCCTGGAAGTTCGCTGTCTCGTCCACATCGTCGAAATAATAGTTCACATACCAGTTACCACTGGTTAATGCCGCCACAAGTTCAGCATCGTCTATTCCACCACCACCAGCAGTACAGTCACTTTCGAAACGCAATCTGTCATCTCCCAGGCGTAGATCTACTTTCCCTTCTCCGGGTGGCACATCTATCTCGTGTAAGTTCCAGGCATCATTAAAATCGGTGAGGTTTGGAATGTTAATATTCACCGTAATCGCATTACCCGATCCACTGGCATCCCAGGTTCCGGAGAATTGGGTACCGTTGTTGTCTACGGAAAGTGTGCCATCTGTAGCAAAGCTGAACAGGTAACCTACGTATATGTCTTCCAGGTCGTCATCATTTCGTTCCAGTTTATCAACCATCCAATTGTCACAACCCGTGAGCAAATCGGTAAGGTCCTCTACGGTACAATCATCACAGTCGTCGTCGAACGGATCGTTATCGTCGTCCTCATCACACTGGTCATCCGCACTTTCAATCACATTTTGCAATTCGGTAAAGTTATTTATCTGAATTACCGTACCGTCCCACAGAATAACTGTGATAGGGAAATCGAAAGTAACGAAGATGCCTTCATCCAGGTCGTCCAAAAACTCGTATAGTTCCTCGTCACTATTGATTACGATCGTATCAATAAGTTCATTATTCGAATTGTAAATGGAAACGGTAATTGGATATTGAATATCGATACATTCAATATCGTCGTCACTACCCCCGCTGGGGCATTGAAGTGCGGCTGCGTTCAATTCAGACTGGCTATTGATTACCACTTCGGTATAATCTTCGAGGATAATGGTAATAGGAAATATTATTTCCAGGGTATCGGTGTCGTTCGAAAACTCATCAAAAATATCTTCCACCCGATCCAGATCATCTTCATCTTCGATAACAACCTCAATACCGTTGGCTATCACGGTGAAAGGCAGTTTAATGTCAAAGCAACTCGCTCCGTCAATAATGTTATCATAGGAGCCATCATTAGAGGATGTACGCTTAAGAAGAGTAGAGATTGTAGAATTCACGCCAAAAACGTCTTCAGAAGGTGCTTCTACGATTTGCATCTCTTCAGTCCTACAAGCTAAGGCCGCAAGGGCTATGAATACTAGTATTGTTAGATTTTTAATTAAATTATTCATGGGGTCTATTTCAATTAAATATTTCTTTCCTTATTAATAGAACAATTTAGAAGAAGAATATCCTCGCAGATATCCATTTTTTTTTAAAATATTAAAAATGAAATCCATAACCAAAGAAAATAGTTTGTAGTCCAATAAGGCTTACGGTAGCCAAAGCTACCCCCATCATAATGAATATGAATGGTACATGTGCCAACCCTCGGGTTACTTTCGACTCCCATCCTATACGGTGCAGCAAAGGCATTAGCATGAAGGCCAGGCATAATCCAAGGAATGAAATCTGAAACATTTTAATACAAGCGATAGCAAAAATAAGTCCTATTGAAATCTCGAATACCTGAACGAGCAGGTGGTCCGGGTGACTGCGATCCATAAAGCGATTCCAGGAATTCCGCAGACCTTCTAACGATCCAGCTTTAAGGTCGTTTTTTTTCAATGTATTTGCACTCTCTTTATCACCGGTAACTAGGAAAATAGCTTTACCGGAAATGAGGAAGGTAATAACACCCAGCGACGACAATGGTCCCAAGGCAGCATAGACAGCGGTACTGTGGCTGATAAATTTTACTAGTTTGAGTGGTTTGTTTAATAAACCTACTATGAAACACAATACCGGTGCAAAGAAGGTCATAATTGTAATGGTGAAAAAATCTAAGGTATAAATAGACTCAAAGCCAGGGCTGAGTGCATAAATAGGCAGCGTCCATTGAGCTCCCGCCAGTTCCAGGGTTACATCTTGAGGAACTCCATAGTAAAAGGGTAGTAAAAGATTGGCAACCAGCATAAATAAGAAATAAACCAGGGTCAAGGGTAGATTCAACGTTGGAAACAACACATCCAACTTTTCCGTCCAACTAATATTCTTCGCCTTGACCAGCCATTTAAACTTGGTGGCCAGAAACTCACAGGTCCCTCGAGTCCACTTCATATGTCGAATTCGAAATGCCCTCATATCTTCCGGGAAATCTTCCAGACAAATAACATCCTCGACAAATCGTCCGCGATAGCCATGCTCCCTGGCATGAATTGCGAATCCCAGGTCTTCACTTACAATGTGGGGGAATCCTCCAATTTCATGCCAGCATTGAGTTCGTATAAGAGCTCCATGCCCTAGGAACATTACAAAACCATAGTCGTTTCGAAATGGTTGATAGTACTTCCAGTGAATGTCCACACCAACTCCTAGCGATTTCGATAGTGCACTATCTTCTTTTATGTTCGCCCTATGGTTGGCCTGAACAAAGCCACACTTCTCATCGGCTTCGATAACGTTTATTAGCTTGGCTAAGAAATCGGTGGGTAAGATCTCATCTGCATCGGCAATTGCAAAATAGGGTTCACTCACGTAATTCCTCAAGGCATTGTTCATATTACCGGCTTTGAAGCCTTCCCGTCCTTCTCTGCGAATTACTTTGGTCTTTTCCGGAAATCGAGCCTGAAATGCATCTATTTGCTCCATAATTTTTGGATCGGAGCTGTCATCCAATATGTATACAGTGAATTTGCTGTATTGTTGGTTCACACATGAGATCACCGATTCTTCAACAAAATCGTTACAGGTAGTATATAAGATAGCAACCGGCGGTTGTTGACTTAAGTTCAACTTGATCAATTCTCTTTCTGGTTTTTTATTGAAGAACTTATAGATAAAGACAAATAACATAATCCCAACATTGTAAAAGCCATACAACCAGGCAAAACCAATGAAAAGGATGAAAAGCATCATGGTAATGAAGCTGGGAAAATTGTAGGCCAAGTCTAAGAGACCGAATAATCTGGGGCCGAACCATAAAAGTGATCCCACCCACACCGTAAAAATACTGATGTATAGATATGGTTTAGGAGCCTGGGAGATAATTCCCTCGTTACTAATCACGGTACTCTTTTCGTAATTACCGCTTAAAGTTTGAGCCGAGTTGTTTTGTATCGAAAGTGTAGTTTCTCGCATAGCTATTAGAATTTTTGATTCAACCCAAACGATAAGACAGTGATTTCATTTCGGAAACCTCGATCGTAATTAAAAAATAAATTTGCCCGCATGTCCCCTGTCACCGGGAATACCATTAAACCAAACGCCCCTCCAAATTGATTCAGAGATTCGGTTTGAGTAAGGTAACGATCGTAATAGACTCCCATGATAAATTCAGACTTGCCTAAAAGTAGTTTGGGTACTACCTGGTATCTTTGATTACGCGTATTGGCAAGGGTTATATTTTCGGCATGGAACATCCCGGTTTCTAGTCGGACATTCCGCATAACTTCAAACTCCACGAATCCCCCCAGGGTAATGAGATCATCGTTCTGACGCAGATCGTATTGTGTGATCAGTTTTGCCATTAACTTGGATGAGAAAAAATAGCCGTTTTCTATATTAAACAGGTGTTGGTCTTCCTCGGTGGTCAAAAATCTTCGCCCTACTTCCAGTTTGGAAAACCATTGTGAGGTCCAATCGTGTTTGGCACCTACCCCTACGATAGGAGCAGTACGCTCGAGTGCTGCAAATCGATTGTTGTCCAGTGATAAGGCATTATCGTAGAACAAATAGAGTAAGTTCTCCGAGTTGGGTGTGTATTTCACATCCAGACGGCGAATTCCATTCTGATTTTCAGTTTCTCCAAAAGTGAGTCCATACCAGGCGGCGACTTCGAAAGAAGGTCTGGCAACATATACTGACTCTACTTCGTTTTCATTCTTGATGGCTTTTTTTGAATCCCGAAATGGGTCCGTATCATCAAAACTCGCAATGGGATGCAGATTCAATTCGGAAGGATCAGCGAAGGAAAAGGAATCGGTTTCGAAATTGGATTGAGCAATACCATTGATATTAAAGAAGAAAACGGCGAGGCTGCCCACCAAGAGTGGGAAATTAAACTTTTTCATTTTTGTGAGGTTTAAGGATTATTTATTCTATTTCGAACTTTGTAGCCAATTTTGAAATTGGGTGAGTTTGAATTTTGGTAAAATGAATTTATTGCGGAATCGGGCGTTGAAAGCAAACAAGTAAATGGTGTCCAGCAATGGTTGCAGTTCCACAGAACCACGACTTACCACCAGCCGATCTGATACATGAAAGAATTGATCTTCACCCAACGGAAGTGGAAAATCTTCGAGAGAATTAATGAACAAAGGAAGTTTCAATTGCTTTTTGTCGACTAGGAAGAAAATACCTTCTGCTTTATACAAATAGGCGATTTGATCGTATTGGATCCTGTAATGCACTTTGCCAAATTTAATGACTATGGAATCTCTTCTCGTGATAGGATTCATATATGCTGATGCGGTGGATTGGTGTGTGATCATTTTTTAAGCTGTTTATTTATCAAACAACCTATAGGATAATTCTCCTGATTTTTTTTTATTTTTTTTAATCTAAATTTGAATACGAAAAAGAAAAAGATTGACCAACGACCTTCATAAGGACATCTGCGATAAGCAGCTTTTTGCTAACGTCTACCGGAAGTATGCGACTGACTTGCATGATTTTCTGTACTATAAGTATGGTGAACAGTTTAATCCGGACGACAAGACCCAGGATGCCTTCATAAAACTATGGGAAAATTGCAAAAAGGTAACTCCAGCCAAGGCCAAATCCTATTTGTTTACCATTGCAAATAACATGACCCTGAATGAGATCAAGCATCAGAAAGTCGTACTGAATTATAAAAAGACCAAACCCAAAGAGTACACTTCAGAAGATCCTGAATTCCTGATGGAGCAAGACGAATACCTAAAACGCTATCAAAAAGCACTGGCCGCTCTAACTGAAGAACAACGAGTTGCCTTTTCTTTGAGCAAGATCGAAGGAAAAAAACACAGTGAAATAGCTGAAATGCTGGGTGTGACTAAGAAAGTGGTTGAATATAGAATATACAGCGCTTTCGATAAGTTGAAAAGTGAGTTGCAAGGATTTAAAGTATGACCTGAGGAGTTTTTGATACTTAGTTGTTATATAGGCAAGAGGAATACATATGGAAAAAGAATACTTGATAAAAAAATGGTTAGCCAATGAGCTTTCGGTCGAGGAACAGCAGGCCTTCGATGCGCTTGATGACGCTCCCGAATTCCACCGTATCATGGAGGCTGCCAAGCATTTTAAGGCGTCTAACTTCTCGACTGCTTCATCGTTTGAAGCACTGGAAGACCGCATTGATAACCGAAAGCCCGTTAGATATTTGCGTTGGGCCAAGCCTCTTTTGCGTCTTACTGGAGTGTTTGTGGTTGGAATTGGAATCTATTTTCTATTTTTCTTCAACAATCTTACGCAAGTTCAGACCCTGGCTTCGGAGAAAACCACTATCCAACTACCCGACGCATCCATGGCTACTTTGAATGCACTTTCAGAAATTAGCTACAGCAAGAACCGCTGGGATGCCGAACGGAAGGTTAAATTGAATGGTGAAGCCTTTTTCAAGGTCGCCAAAGGAAAACGATTCGATGTAATTACTTCAGAAGGTATCGTGACAGTTGTAGGTACCGAATTCAACGTAAAACAAAGAGGCGATTACTTTGAGGTGAATTGTTTCGAAGGCATTGTTCGAGTCACCGCGGGTGAGACAGAAAAAGAGCTAAGCGTGGGAGATACATTCAGAATTTTCGACGGAGTGGTTTCAATGAGTGAAACTACTTTTACTGTTCCTCAATGGACCAAAAATGTAAGTGATTTCAAAGCTGTACCTTTCTCGGAAGTATTAGCCGAACTGGAGCGGCAGTATGATATAACGGTGAGCTTCGATACCAGCTTAAAAAATAGATTGTTCAGTGGAGGTTTCGTACATGATAATCTCGATCATGCCCTAAGGTCGATCTCAGAGCCTTTAGGTCTTTCATTTATTAAGGAAGCGCCCAATAAAGTGAGACTCGAACCGCGTGGGCAGTAAACAAATCTTTCTTTTTTTTCTTTTCGCTTTCTGTTTTGGAAGCATTACCCTCAGGGCTCAGGAATCGTTGAAGGAAGTATTGAATGGCTTGGAAGATCGTTTTGACTACCAATTCAATTACCTGGAAGAAACAGTTCAAGGCGTTCAAATTGAACCACCAGACGCTTTATTCAATTTTGATCAATCGCTGGAATACCTTCGATCTGCAACTGGTTTGACCTTCAATTTACTCGACGACCAAATCGTTTCCATTACTGCGCCTCAATCCCTCAAAGTTTGTGGCTATGTGATCGATCGAGACCGGCAAGTACCCCTGGAATCGGTAACCGTGCAAGGGTTAAAATCGTCAGTGATTACCGATGCCAACGGATACTTCAGTATTCAGATTAAATCCATGGAAGAAGAGATCACCCTTCGACATTTGGGCTATAAAACTTTGTCGCGTAAAGCGAGATCATTTATTACTGAAGGCTGTCATCCGGTATTCCTAACACAACAACAGCATAGTTTGAGCGAAGTGGTTCTCGCCAATTACCTAGTTGAAGGGATCAATAAACTCAATACCGGAGAATTGGAGATCGATTTTGATCGCTTCAACATATTACCCGGTCTCATCGAGGCAGATGTCTTGCAGGCAGTGCAGGCTTTCCCCGGCATACAAAGTGTGGACGAAACGGTTTCTAACCTAAACATTCGCGGCGGGACGCACGATCAAAACTTAATTCTTTGGGACGATATAAAAATGTATCAATCCGGGCATTTCTTTGGATTAATCTCTGTGTTTAATCCGCAGATAACTCAAAAAGTTTCCTTGCGAAAGAATGGCACGAGCTCCGACTACTCCGATGGCGTTAGTGGTACGATCGCCATGGAAACCGACGCCGAGATCAACTCCGAATTTAAAGGCAACCTTGGAATTGATCTTATTGACGCGAGTGGTTTTGTGGATGTACCCATTGGACAAAACAATTCGGTGCAACTTGCTGCACGGAAGTCGTTAAGTGATATAGTCACTACTCCTACTTACGATGCATATTTTCAGCGAATTGCTCAGGATACCGAGGTGGAAGAAAATACCGGCGAGGTGATCAACACCGATCAAAATTTCGATTTCTATGACGCTTCAATTCGCTGGCTGTCCCGCATTAGTGATAAGGATCGATTGCGTTTCAATTTCATTTATATAGACAATGAACTTGTTTTCGATGAAAATGCGGTCGTTGCCGGAGAGGAGACCAGCCGGCAGAGCAGCGTGAGCCAGAATAGTATTGGAGGCGGCCTCCATTATGAGCGCAATTGGAACGACGAATTTCAGACCTTGGTCCAGGTATATGAAACCGACTATAAACTACAGGCGATCAATGCCAATCTGTTGCGCTCGCAACGATTTTTACAGGAAAATGTGGTTTCTGAAACGGGAGCACGAGTTAAGGGCATTCAAAAGATCAACGACTTGTTTGTTGGTCATCTGGGCTATCATTTCATTGAAACGAAGATCACCAACCTGGACGATGTAGATAACCCCAATGTACGTACTCTAATTTCTGAAGTGATTCGAAGCCACGGGGCTTTCACACAGGTAGATTATAACTCCAGGGATCGACAAACAACGGTTAATTTAGGTTTCAGATACAATTTCCTGGATAAATTCAACAAGCATTTATTTGAACCACGATTGAGTATTCATCAGAAGTTCGCCAACTACTTCAGTGTCGACCTCTCAGGGGAATTCAAACACCAGGTAACTTCGCAGATCATCAATTTTCAAAATGATTTCCTGGGGGTGGAAAAAAGACGATGGCAACTTGCAAACGACCAGGATGTACCTGTGATAGAAAGCAAACAGGCATCTTTGGCGGTTACTTTCAGTAAAAGTGGGTGGCTTGTTAGCGCCGAAGGTTATTTTAAACATGTGGATGGAATCACAACGCAAAGTCAGGGATTCCAGAATCAATATGAATTTGTAAAAACGGCCGGAAGTTACCGGGTCACGGGAGTTGATCTGCTTTTGCGAAAACGATTCAAGGACACCAATATCTGGCTCAGTTACTCCAACATGAATAACGAATATACTTTCGATTCCCTCCCTGAAATGACCTTCCCGAGCAACTTGGATATTACACATGCCGTTACGCTGGGCGTCACCTATCAATATCGCGATTTGAAAGTGGCATCGGGCTTGAATTGGCATACTGGCAACCCAACTACTCAACCTATTGAAGGGAATGAGGTTGTAGGCGATGAAGTAAATTTCCAGCCAGCCAACAATGGCCGGCTAATGGACTACCTGCGGTTGGACGCATCTGCTCTTTACGAGTTCGATCTTGGAAAGGCCCAACTACGTGCTGGGGTTTCAGTTTGGAATATCCTCGATGCCCAGAATGAGATCAACCAATATTACCGTGTAAATGAAAACGGACAGGCCGAAGACTTTATACAATCTTCACTTGGACTCACTCCCAATGTAGTGCTCCAGCTTTATTTTTGAGTTTGGTTTGGCTCTTATTTCTATTTGCGCTCGTTGTGGGTAGTATTGTACAGGACAACTAAATCGTCATAGTAATTCATAGCCAAAGCTTTTGGGGATAGTTTAACATCCTTGAATATTTAGAAATCCTATATTTAGAATGCAATTTTATATATTTGGCCCAATCTAAAAGGAATGCAGTTTAAACATCCCGAAATTCTCTACGCTCTCTTACTGCTCCTCATTCCTATTTTTATTCATCTTTTTCAATTGCGTCGGTTTCAAAAGGTAGATTTTACCAACGTGGCCTTTTTGAAGAAAGTCACGATTCAAACACGTAAGAGTTCACAGTTGAAGAAGTGGCTCACTTTGCTCATGCGATTACTGGCATTGGCCTGTGTTATCCTTGCGTTCGCACAACCCTACTCGGCTTCAAAATTAGTGTCGAATAGCCAACAGGAGACCGTGATCTACATAGATAATTCCTTCAGCATGTCGGCAAAAGGACCCAATGGACCCTTGTTGGAGCGGGCAAAACAACAGTTGTACGATGCCGCCCAGGGGGATGATAAAATAAACTGGTTTACAAATACTGAATCTCGCAAGAATAGCTCTGTGAGAGATTTTAAAGGTGATGTCCTGGACCTCGATCATGTCCACAATCAGCTCTCCTTGCAAGAAGTATTGCTTAAAGCAGGTCAGTTTTTCTCTAAAAGTGAGAACTCAGACAAGCGGCTGGTGATTGTTTCCGATTTCCAGGAGCTTGGAAGTTTCCCGGAAGTGCCCGATAATATTATGATCGACGCTGTAAAGCTATCACCGGTAGTAAAGAGCAACGTTGTTATTGACACGGCCTTTCTTGCCTCGTCAAATACATCTTCAAGTGAGTTAAAAGTGCAAGTATCTGCACAAGGCGAATTTCCTAGTTCGGTGCCAATTTCTTTGCATAATGAATCTCTGCTTATCGCAAAAACGGCCGTAGATCTTTCCGAAGGACCAAGGAATACATTATCCTTTGACATAGAAGACCCATCCGGTTTTAAGGGTGCCCTACAGATTACCGATGGCAACCTGCAATTTGACAATACCCTGTACTTCAGCATAAATACACCAAAGCAGGTTAAAATTCTATCCATCAATGAAGGAGACACAAATTTCCTGCAACGATTGTTTGGACAAGAGTCCTACAATTATGTGCAGCAAGCTGCCGCGAGTGTAAATTACAACGACATTCCAAACCAGCATTTCGTATTCCTCAATGAGCTAAGATCAATACCGCTTTCACTAACGAATTCCTTGAAAGCCTTTTCGGATGGTGGTGGTGGAATTGGGATCATCCTTCCAAAAAATGCAGATATTTCCAGTTACAATGTGTTGCTGAATACGCTACAGCTGGGTTCAATAAGTTCGAAAGAAGAACAAGAAAAAAAGATCACCAAGATCAATTTTTCGCACCCGCTTTTTCAAAATGTTTTTGAAAAACAGGTAACAAATTTCCAGTATCCTAAAGTTAATTCGTTTTATGGAATAAATACCAATTCTACCGAGGTCCTTGAATTTGAAGATGGTAAACCATTTTTAATTCAAAACGGACTTCATTACCTGCTTTGCGCTTCTATTTCAGAAGAAAATTCAAATTTCAAGTCCTCTCCCCTTATAGTTCCTTCCCTTATCAATATGGCGCAGCAAAGCCTGCCGCTGCCACGATTGTATTATTATAACGGAGCATATAATAGTTTCGCCATTCCCGTGAAGCTTGCACAAGATGATATTATAAGTATACGAGATAGCGTTACCCGATTCATTCCATTGCAGCAAACCAAAGCTAATAGTGTATTGGTGACTACCACCGATGAGCCCAGACTCTCGGGTAATTATTCCATTGTAAAAGATGACAACGTACTTGAATATATAAGCTACAATTACCCACGAAATGAGAGCAGTATGCAGTATATGAATCCCGAAGATTGGTCTGGGGTGAAGGTTTACAATTCGGTCGCCGAATTGTTCGATGAAATCGCATCGGATAACAAAGTTAATTCCTTTTGGAAATGGTTTGTTATTTTTGCGGTGGTATTCTTATTGTTGGAAATGCTTATTCTAAAATTCTATAAATGAAGTTACTTCTGAAATCGGCCACGATCATAGATCCAACGAGCAAACATCATGGTAAGAAACGTGATATACTCATCGAAAAAGGGATCATCTCAAAAATCGCTGCCTCCATTTCAGATACAAAAGCGAAGCAAATTTCATACAAGAACCTGCACGTTTCGTCGGGATGGTTCGATTCCAGTGTTTCTTTTGGAGAGCCAGGCTACGAAGAGCGCGAGAATTTGGACAACGGACTT
The DNA here is from genome assembly GCA_013043825.1 of Flavobacteriaceae bacterium. Taxonomy (GTDB): domain Bacteria; phylum Bacteroidota; class Bacteroidia; order Flavobacteriales; family Flavobacteriaceae; genus Aureisphaera. The sequence continues at coordinate 11,898 of JABDNM010000089.1, read as the reverse complement.
CTTACTGCAGCACGCAGCGGTTTTACCTCGGTAGCTGTAAATCCAAATACGCTGCCCGTCACCGATTCAAAATCACATGTAAAATTTCTGAAGTCCAAGTCTCATGGAAATCCGGTAACTCTCTATCCCGTAGGGGCACTCACGGTGAAAAGTGAAGGTGAGGACCTTGCCGAGCTCTACGATATGTCTAAGCACGGTGCCGTAGCTTTCTATGATCATAAGAAACCCATTCAAAACCCCAATCTTCTAAAGATCGCATTACAATATGTTCAGGGCTTCAACGGACTGGTTCAGTCCTTCCCATTCGAATCCAGGGTCGCATTCAAAGGAGTGGTGAACGAAGAAGAGAACAGTACTCGATTGGGTTTAAAAGGAATCCCCGCACTGTCTGAAGAAATACAGATCGTTCGTGACCTGTATATCCTGGAATACACCGGCGGCAAACTTCACATACCCACTATCTCAACAAAAAAGAGCGTGCAGCTCATACGAGATGCAAAGAAACGTGGCCTCAATATTAGTTGTTCGGTTGCCATCAATAATCTTTTACTAACCGATGAAGTACTGGATACCTTCGACACCAATTATAAGTTACTCCCTCCCCTGCGTACCAAAAGCGACAACACAGCTTTGATAAAAGGCTTGCAGGATGGAACGATCGACGGAGTTACCTCAGATCATGATCCTTTGGACATAGAATTAAAGCGCACAGAATTCGATCATGCCTCCTTTGGCAGCATCGGCCTTGAGAGTTGTTTCGGGGCCCTAATGTCGATCACAAATCTAGATACCGCCATACGATCGCTTACAGGTCTGAAGCGCGCATTTGGTGTTCCAAGCTATTCCGTGAAGGAGGGCCAAGCGGCAGACCTCTCCCTGTTCGATCCAACAAAACAATTCACTTTCAAGAATGAACACATTTTTAGTACTTCTAAAAACGCTTCAATGCTGGGAAGAAGATTACAAGGAGTTGTATATGGGATTGTAAACAACGGTCAATTTGTCTCCAATGGCTAGTCCTCCAGGAAAGTTTAAAGCTATACTCGCCTATTTTACTTTTATAGGACTCCTAATTGCCTATTTTGTAAACAAGGACGATCCCGATGAGTTCGCCACCTGGCATATAAAGAATATGTTCGGTTTGCTCATTCTATTGTTTGCCGCTGTTGCACTTCAACAATACAACGTGGGAATTTACGTCTACTGGACTACAGTGCTATTGTGGCTCATTTCCCTGGTTCTGGCTTTTTTAAATAAGAAAAAGGGCATACCATTTTTAAGTGAGAAATTTCAGACTTGGTTCAAATTTCTTGATTAATTGGATTAATTTTAATCTACATTTTTTCACTCTGTATTAATCCTAATTTTACCTTATCATGAAAAGTCTATTTTTCTTGTGTTTAGTGTTGTTTATGGATTCTAACAGCGTTTTGGCTCAAGACGACCTGCTAACGGACGGTGCCGAATTGCTCTTCAGGGAAGTGAACAGCAATTTGAGCAATTCGTCTAAGAATCAAATTTTTGAACTTACCGAATTCAGTGTGGCCAGTAACGGAAGTCAATTCCATTTTGAAGGTGAAGGGAATGAGGAATTTCCATTCAGTGTCTTTATTTACCCGGTGGATCTTAACAAGGACGGTATGGAAGAGATCGCCATCCAATTTGGAAATGCATTTACCTCGGGTATGACAGGCGCTTCCTATTATCTCATGGTCCCAGATGACGAAAATTCATATCATCGGAATTTTGGTTTACCAGGATTTTTGTCCATTTCAGAAGAGCGAAATTTGAATTACCCGGATATTGTGGTAGGAGGTCCGGGATTCATGCCCTATCCCGTCTGGAGATGGAATGGAGAAGAATATGCTTTCCACCAGAAGATCGAGCGAGAGATCGCAGATAATTCGACCCTTATAATGATAAGTGATGCAAGTGCATCTTACCAGGAAACACAAAAACATTAAGTCATGGGCATAGTTCAAAACTCCTTGGTTTTCAAACTAGTACCTAAGCGCCTGATAAAAATGCAATTCCGTGAGAAATTTCAGACTTGGTTTCGATTCTAGAATAGAAATCCTATCTTTAATAAAAATATACACTAACCTTAAACTTCAATAATATGTCTGACTCTACAACCGACAATGGAAAAACGGTAGGCATTATCGCTTATCTAACTCTTATTGGATGGATCATTGCATTCGTAATGCATAACAACAATAAAACGGAATTTGGCGCCTTCCATATTCGTCAAATGTTAGGAATTATCATCGTAGGCTTTGCGCTTTATATTTTAAATATCGTATTGGCTTTGGCAATAGGAAGTGCCATTCTGGGGTGGGTGATTCAAATCGCGATGTTCGTTTATTGGTTGCTCGGGTTTATTGGCGCACTGCAAGGAGAAATGAAGCCGGTTCCTATTTTAGGAGAACAATTCCAGCAATGGTTTAAAGGAATAGGATAATCCTTCCAACCTGAATTTTATAAATGCCGCAAGGGTTGTACCTTGCGGCATCTTTTTTTTTAAACTATGAAACAAGCTCTTTCCCTGGATCACCTGTATAAAGCATCTGATAAATTCACAGAAAACGCACCGCTAATCCTCATGCTTCATGGCTTCGGCAGCGATGAGAACGATTTGTTTTCGTTTGCTTCGGAATTACCTGCGGAATATGCAATCATCTCACTCAAAGCCCCTATTCCCATGCAGCCCTTCGGAAATGCCTGGTATAATATTTATTTCGATTCCAACGATGGAAAATGGAGTGACGATGAGCAGGCCATCGCTTCGCGGGAACTGGTCGCGAATTGCATTGGTGAGATCGTAGAAAAATATCCCATCGACCCCAAACGGGTCACCTTACTAGGTTTCTCTCAGGGAACAATTTTAAGCTTCGCAGTTGCCCTTAGTTATCCGGAAAAAGTGAAAAACATCATTGGCTTGAGCGGTTATGTGAATGAAAAAATACTGAAGCAAGACTATCGCGAAAAAGATCTTTCGCACCTCCAAGTATACAGTTCTCACGGTTCGGTCGACCAGGTGATACCGGTAGAATGGGCCAGGAAAACTCCGAACTTCTTTAAGGATTTGGGGTTGAATTGCACCTATTCAGAATTCCCGGTAGGCCATGGAGTCGCCCCACAGAATTTTTACGAGTTTAAAGAATGGTTGATACGTGCAGACATGAAATAACTTCATCCTCAACCCAGGTATTATTGCCACGATGAGAAGGCCCGAATCAAAAGTTATCTTGGATACAGTACCGTTGACACCGGTGTCAAGACCAGCTTCATCTTATCGTCATAGAAATACTCGAGGATCATTTCCCCCCAATAGGTTCCATCGGTGATTTCGGCTTGCACCCATCGATGGTTCAGGAACTTCACTTTGTTTATACGCATCTCACCTTCCATACCTTCCAGTGGGATGAGTGGATTTCCTCCTTTGATCAGGTTATTGTCGTAGATGGTTTCAGCAACACTATTCTCCACTTCCATCGGATCCAGCCCCAGGTTTTCGAGGTAAGTCATTGCATTGTCGTTACCCTGAAGTGCAAAATAGTTGAGATCATCGATCTTTTCGTGCAGCGTACTTATGGAATCGTTACTTTTCTTGAGTTTGGCAGTTAGGTTGGCAATGTTTTCATCCTGCGACTCAAATATGGATTTTTCATTCATGTACTGAAATATGATAAAGAGTACAGCGAACAAAAAGAGGTACATAAAAATTTTAGATCTCATATCGGAATGTGGTTTTGGGGTTTAGTTGGGTTAAACGGTAATTTTAAGCGTATCATATGCTAAATGAACATTTTCTGGCAGCCGGGCCTCGACTTCGGCATGAAATCCCATAAGATGACTTATATGGGTAAAGTAGGCCCGCTTGGGCTTTATTTCTTCTACCAGGTCCAATGCTTCTTGCAGGTTTAAATGCGCCCTGTGCGGCTGTTCCCGCAAAGCGTTTAAAACCAGGACATCGGTTCCTTTAATCTTCTCGATCTCTTCCGAAGCAAGAGTTTTCACATCGGTTAGGTAAGTGAATCCATCGATTCGAAAACCAAGAACAGTAAGGTCTGCATGCCAGGCTTCGATAGCCACTACATTCTTTCCAAATAGCTGAAACGGTTCATCTTTATCTATTTTTATCTCATCGATGGTAGGAGCTCCGGGATACTTGTTTTTAGTTTGAAAAATGTATGCGTAGCGGGTATGTAGAGCTTGAAATACACGCTCATGAGCATAAAAAGAAATATTTCCTTGTCGGAAATAAAAAGGTCGTATATCATCCACTCCGGCAACATGATCATTATGTTCGTGAGTAAGCAAAATAGCGTCAAGATGCTTGACGTCCTCTCGCAGCATCTGTTGTCGAAAATCGGGCCCGCAGTCGATGACCACGTTGTGATTTCCCCATGAAAGGAGAACGGAAACACGCAGCCGCTTGTCCCGGATATCCTCGCTACTATTCACTGGATGATCACTACCTATCACAGGAATTCCCTGCGAGGTTCCGGTGCCTAAAAATGTAATGGTAAGGGCCTTTTCCATTCACACAAAAATAACAGTATTTATTTTGTTTACCTACGGTATTTACTACCTTTGTTACTAAGGAGAATCTAGAGAAATTTGCTATGCCGGATCATATTTTAGGCGACAAGGAATTTGAGGCCATTCCGTCGATAAAGAACAAAGCCCTTCGCATCAACCTGAATGAAAACATTTACGGAACCTTCGCGGAGATTGGTGCCGGACAAGAAACGGTTCGAAATTTCTTCCGTGCAGGGGGTGCCTCAGGAACTATTGCCAAGACCATTTCTGCATACGATAAGGACTTTAGTGACGCCATTTATGGGGTTGAGGAAGATGGCCGGTATGTAACTGAATCACGCCTCGTAAAGATGCTCTCGCATGAGATAAACCTCATCGAAGAACGGATCGATCGGAAAAATCATCCGGATAAAATGTTCTTCGCATATGCGAATACAGTAGCCACGATCGATTTTGCAAAGAAATACCTCGGCCACGGTTGGCTTGGGATCAAATTTCAAACTCACCCAAAAGAAGACTATAGCGAGATCATCATTCACATTCGATTTAAAGAGAATGAAGCGCTTCTTCAACAACAAACTCTGGGGATCTTGGGCGTGAATCTTATCTACGGTGCCTTTTACAAGCACGATCAACCAAAAAAGTTGCTACGCTATCTTTATGATCACATCGACAAAGACAAGATAGAGATAGATACCGTCAATTTCTCAGGACCGAAATTCGAAAATGTAGATAACCGGCTTATGAGTCTGCAGCTCATTAAAAATGGCATGACAGAAGCCATCGTCTTTGGACCTGATGGTAATAATATACTCCCAGCAAGGATTTTCTATAAGAAGAATATCCTGGCTTTGAGAGGTAGTTTTCGACCCGTGACAAAGGTGAATATCGATATGTTCGAGAAATCCTACGAGATGTTCATGAAGGAAAACCGGGTAGATGAGGAGCGAACTTTGACCATTTTTGAAATTACCCTCTCCAACCTTCGAGCCGAAGGCGAGATCAATGAACAAGATTTTATGGACCGAGCCCGATTGCTTTGTTCTCTTGGGCATACAGTAATGATCTCCAATTTCCAGGAATATTACCGACTGGTAGAATACTTCTCCAATTACACCCGCGCTCGCATGGGGTTGACCATGGGAGTAAATAACCTGATTGACATCTTTGACGAGAAATACTACCGTCATTTAAGTGGAGGTATCCTGGAAGCTTTCGGAAAATTATTCTTTAAGGATCTAAAGGTATATCTCTACCCCATGTACAACCAGGAGACCAAAGAATTCATCAATAGTGAAAATTTAAAGGTACACCCCCGAATGAAAGAATTGTACAAGTTCTTTAAATACAATGGAAAGGTGGTCGATATAGAGAACGTGAATCCCGATGTACTCACTATATTCTCAAGGGATGTACTTCACAAGATCGAAGCAGGTGAAGTTGGTTGGGAAGAAATGCTTCCAAGCGGCGTATCGGAGATTATCAAGGAGAAAGCCCTGTTTGGTTGTAAGAAAGCAGTAGCAAAGACCTAATGTTCCAGTATTTGCGCGGCATGCGCCTTGCTTTTAACCTTCTTGATCACACGCTCGATAATTCCATGTTCATTTATAACAAAAGTGGTGCGATGTAATCCGTCATATTCTCTCCCCATAAATTTTTTGGGGCCCCAGACTCCGAAAGCGTCGATCACTTTTTTTTCTTTATCGGCCAGCAACCTATATGGGAAATTGTATTTGTTCTGAAAATTCTTTTGCTTTTTCGATGAATCGGGGCTAACTCCTAAAATCTCATAACCGGCTTCCTTCAATTCTTTGTAGTGATCCCTCAAGTTACAGGCTTCAACGGTGCAAGTTGGAGTATTGGCTTCGGGATAGAAAAACACAACTAGTTTCTTCCCTTTATAATCTGAAAATGAGAGAGTTTGCCCATCCTGATCGACAGCGCTTAAATTTGGTACACGGTCGCCTTCTTTTAATGTTTTCATTCACTTATTTTTGTGAGCGAAGATAAGACCTAAGGCGCAGATCGTAGGTTCAATTTAAATAAAATTAACGCATATTTATCAACTTCACCAAAAGGCATGACCAAGCTAGAAAAAGCAGGTTTCGTTATTCAAACATTGCAGGAATTATACCCGCAAATTCCGATACCGCTCGAACACAAAGATCCATATACACTGCTCATCGCAGTCTTGTTATCGGCCCAAAGTACGGATGTAAAGGTTAACCAAATAACTCCCCTACTCTTCGAAATAGCCGACAATCCCTATGACATGGTAAAGTTAACCGTTGAGGAGATTCGCGAGATCATCAAACCAGTTGGTCTTTCCCCCATGAAATCGAAAGGGATACACGGACTATCGAAAATCCTGATCGAAAAATACAATGGGAAGGTGCCGGCAAATATAGATGCCCTGGAGGAGTTGCCGTCTGTTGGCCATAAAACGGCAAGTGTTGTAGTTTCACAGGCTTTTGGTATTCCTGCGTTTCCCGTAGATACACACATACACCGGTTAATGTATCGTTGGGGCTTGAGCAGTGGTAAAAATGTGGTTCAAACCGAAAAAGATGCCAAACGGTTGTTTCCTAAGGACTTATGGAATGAATTGCACCTGCAGATCATCTGGTATGGACGACAATACTCGCCGGCAAGGGGCTGGGATTTGAACAAGGACATCATCACCAAAACAATTGGTCGCAAATCGGTACTAGCGGAATACAACCGAAAACTTAAGAATAGGTCATAAAAAAACCCCGAAACTTGTGTTTCGGGGTCTTTTCCAAAGTTTAGTTTAGAAGTGCTTCAAACTTCATTTTATTATAATCTATAACACTTAAAGCCTTCGAATAATCCAGAAGAAATTTTATAGTTTCCTCTTTTGGGATCAATTGTTTAGGCACGCGATCCCTGCGTGCTTCAGAGTACAATTTTGCCATAGAACGTTATTTTGAGGTTTTTGTTTCAATAATAACGTGCCCATTTTTGGTTTATTGTATCAATTTGTTAAGATAATATTGTGTTTATCAATTACTTTTCTCAAATTAATTAGAGCATACCGCATTCTCCCTAAAGCCGTGTTAATACTTACTCCTGTTTGCTCACTAATCTCCTTGAAACTCATTTCCTTGTACATTCGCATCATAAGCACTTCCTTCTGATCGTCGGGAAGCTCCTGTATAAGCCTTCTAACGTCGTTTTCAACCTGTTCTTTTACAAGTTGTTTTTCAGCATTTGGAGCACCATCAGATAGGACCGAAAATATGTTAAAATCGTCATTATTCTCGAATTTTGGCATTCGATTGTTTTTTCTGAAATGATCGATCACAAGGTTGTGAGCAATACGCATAACCCAGGGTAGAAACTTGCCTTCTTCGTTGTAGGCTCCTCGTTTCAGGGTATTGATCACCTTAATGAAGGTATCCTGGAAGATATCCTCGGCAACATCGCGGTCGAACACCTTTGAATAGATGAAACTGTAAATTCTTTGTTTGTGGCGGGTGATTAAGTCACACAAAGCAGATTCGTTGCCCTTCATGTATTCGCTAACTAATAGCGCATCACTTATCGTGCTATTTTTCATATCCATACTTTTTTTAAAATAAACAACTACATTTTGGTTGTTTAGTGCTCATGTTTATTTAAAAAAGTAATGATATGCTATAGGCAACGTTTTTTGTGTTTGAAGGGTAAATATAAGAACAAACATTTCAGAAATGCAAAAAAAAGTCAGTTTTTTCCGAAAAAAAATAAGGTTCCTATACGCTAAAAATCTTCAATTCTAAGTAGTATCTTTGCAAAATTCTGATAAATTCCAACGGCAATTTTGCAAGATATTTCGGTTAATACCAAAGAAAATATTCTTATTCAGGGGGCCAAGCTTCATAACCTGAAGAACATTACAGTGGCTATCCCTAGGAATAAACTGGTGGTGATCACCGGACTTTCCGGAAGTGGAAAGTCGACGCTCGCATTCGACACCTTGTATGCCGAAGGGCAGCGGCGCTACGTTGAAAGCCTTTCATCCTACGCACGGCAGTTCCTGGGCAGACTGAATAAACCTAAGGTAGATGCGATCAAGGGTATCGCTCCTGCTATCGCGATCGAACAGAAGGTAAATGCCACCAATCCAAGGTCGACCGTAGGAACTTCGACCGAGATCTACGACTATCTCAAGCTACTTTATACACGCATTGGCAGGACTTATTCACCCATATCTGGAAATGAAGTGAAAAAAGATCGGGTGACCGATGTGATCCAATTCATCAAGTCGTTGCCCGAGGGAAAAAAGTTATTGCTTGTTGCCCCTATCCACCTTGAAGAAGGGCGAAGCATGGAAAATAAGATCAAGGCCCTGGCCCAGCAGGGATATGCTCGCGTAAAGCTGAATGGTAAGGTGCTTCGCATCGACGAATTGAAGGGAGCCATCCCGAAAAGCCTTCAGCTTGTCGTGGACCGCGTGATCGTTAAAGCGGAGGAAGACTTTTATAACCGGCTGGCAGATGCGGCCGAGATGGCCTTCTTTGAAGGAAAAGGAAGCCTTTTTATTGAAGATCTGGACGATGGCTCCATTCGGGAGTTTAACAATCGATTCGAGGAAGATGGAATGGTGTTTCCTGAACCGAATGTGCATTTGTTCAGTTTTAATAACCCTTACGGAGCCTGTCCGAAATGCGAGGGATATGGCGATGTGATTGGGATCGATGAAGACCTGGTGATTCCCAATACCGGGCTTTCGGTTTATGAGAATGCTATTTTCCCATGGCGGGGTGAAAGCATGAGCTGGTACCGGGATACCCTGGTGAACAACGCATACAAATTCGATTTCCCAATACATAAACCCTGGTTCGAACTTTCAGATGAACAAAAGCAACTGGTCTGGGAAGGAAATGAGTTCTTCGAAGGCCTGAACGAGTTCTTCGCTTACCTGGAGTCCAAGAGTTATAAAATTCAGAACCGCGTGATGTTATCTCGTTATCGTGGGAAGACACGCTGCAATACCTGTCATGGCAGGCGATTGCGTCCGGAAGCTGATTATGTTAAGGTGGGTGGCAAGGCCATTCAGGAATTGGTCGAACTGCCGTTACACAAACTCGCTTCCTTTTTTAATCAGCTAGAACTGAACGATTACGATCAAACGGTCGCAAAAAGATTGTTGTTGGAAATTAATAACCGCCTCCGATTCTTGATGGATGTTGGACTTGGATATCTTACGCTGAATAGAAAAAGTAATACACTTTCGGGCGGTGAATCACAACGGATCAATTTAGCGACATCCCTGGGGAGTAGCCTGGTGGGTTCCATGTATATTTTGGATGAGCCCAGCATAGGTTTGCATCCCAAGGATACGGAACGACTCATTAGTGTCCTGCGATCCTTGCGTGATCTTGGAAATACCGTGATCGTGGTAGAACATGATGAAGAGATCATGAAAGCTGCCGACGAGATCATCGATATTGGCCCGGAAGCCGGAACCTTTGGAGGTGAGATCGTAGCATCGGGTAGTTATCAAGATATCCTCCTTTCAAATTCCCTCACAGCCAAATACCTCAACGGGGAGTTGGTGATAGAAGTTCCAACGCAACGCAGGACTTCCCGTAAGCAGATAGAGTTGATAGGCGCCAGACAGAACAATTTGAAGAACATCGATGTTTCATTCCCGCTGGGTTGTTTCACTGCAGTGACTGGTGTTTCAGGAAGTGGAAAGAGCACCTTGGTCAAGAAGATCCTTTATCCTGCCCTGCTGCGGCAAATAGGGGGTTATGGTGAAAAACCCGGTCAGTTTACTGAACTGAAAGGCGATCTGGAAGACATAAAAAGTGTGGAATTCATTGACCAGAACCCCATAGGAAGGTCCAGCAGATCGAACCCGGTGACCTATATCAAGGCCTACGACGATATTCGGAACTTGTTTTCCTCGCAAAAGATGAGTGATATTAGGGGATACAAGGCGAAGCATTTCAGTTTTAATGTGGATGGCGGACGCTGTGAAACCTGCAAAGGTGAAGGGGAAGTCACCATCGAAATGCAATTCATGGCCGATGTACATTTGGAGTGTGATACCTGTAATGGCAAACGATTTAAGAAGGAGATCCTGGAGGTGAAGTTTCACGAGAAGAACATCCACGACATATTAACAATGACCGTGGATGATGCCATGGCCTTCTTTCAACTTCACCAGGAGAAAAAGATCATTTCCAAGCTCAAACCCTTGCAGGATGTAGGATTAGGATATGTGCAATTGGGCCAAAGTTCCTCAACCCTTTCAGGCGGTGAGGCTCAGCGCATTAAGCTGGCGAGTTTCCTGATCAAAGGAAGCAGTCGGGACAAGGCTTTGTTCATCTTTGACGAGCCCACAACAGGACTTCACTTTCATGATATAAAAAAGCTGCTCGCTTCCTTTTACGCCTTGATGGATAAAGGCCATACCGTGATCGTTGTAGAGCATAACCTCGACCTCATCAAATGCGCAGATCACATTATCGACCTGGGTCCCGAAGGTGGTGAAATGGGAGGTGAAGTGGTAGCATCCGGCACTCCGGAAGTGATCATCCAGCATCCGGATTCGTTTACAGCACAGTATCTTAAAGTTAAGATTTAGGCATTGTACGAAAATCTTTTTGTAACTTGAAGATAAAGATTTCGTTTTGAAAAATTTAGTCCTTCTTATTCCACTATTCTTCATTTGCTCCTGTTCAATGGCACAACCATTTCTTCCAATGATTAGCGAGGATCATGCATGGAGTATCGATATCTATCATGAACCGTTCGATCCCGGCTGTGAGATTTGCGATTGTTGTTCCTACACCATTACTGAACAAATCACCATTGGAGAGATTGTCATGGTGGATGGTAAAACCTACAATAGGGTACTAAGAAATGAAGCAGGAACCAGTTGTTTGGTTCGAGAAGAAAATGGATTGATTTACAAATATTCGGAAACCACTGAAGTTGAAGTGCTATACTACGATTTTACCCTAGACCTAGGGGATACTTTTTTCCTGCCTCTGGAAGATCAGGAATATTGTAGCTGGGAGGGATTTAACAACATTGTTACCGAAATGGAGGTAATTAATGTGTCTGTTCAGAATATTGCCGGCGAGGATAGAAAGGTGATCGAATTCGATCATGCTAACGAACTTGGTATCGAGGCAACCTGGATCGAAGGCATCGGGTCGGTGTTGGGGTTTGATCCTATAAGTGAAACTTACGACTTCACTTTTGGCACAGCCCTGGTGTGCTTCACAGACAATGGAATAGTTACCTTCTTCAATGGTGCTACCTCCTGTGACAATACTACATTAAACGTAAGTGACTTTGAGTTACCCGAAGTAGTATTATACCCGAATCCTGTAA
>JABDNM010000159.1 GCA_013043825.1 Flavobacteriaceae bacterium | reverse complement strand
ACCGAACCAAGGTACTATTCGTCTCGGTGATTATGGTGACCGCTACGCTCATGTCATGGGCCATCCGACTTCGAATTCAGAAAAAAATGCTGCTTGGGATATTGGTGTTAAGTGGGCTACTCGCCCTGAAATTCCATGAAAAGTACCGGAAAGTGGCTGTTTTGATCGGGATCATGGCGGTACTGCCGTTTCTCAACATCTTCGTAAAGATCTACGAACAAAACAAGAGCATGCCCTGGACCCAATTGGTTGATGATATCAAAGAGGTTCAGTTCGAAGCGACTCCCAATATATACCTTATTCAGCCGGATGGATATGTAAATAGGTCGATGATGGAAGGCCCGTTGTACAACCACCAAACCGATCTTTTCGACTGGCTGGACGCCAGGCAATTCAAGCAGTACGATACCTTCAGAAGCAACTATGCAGCAAGCATCCCATCCAACTCTTCAATGTTTGCCATGAAGCACCACTATTACGGCGAGGCGCTGTTTAATGAACTGGAGATGCCCATGGGACGCGAAGTCATTAGCGGGCAGAATACGGTTAATTATGTGTTTCAGAATAACGGTTACAAAACTTACTTCCTCGCCCAGGATGAATATTTCCAGCAAAATTTGAAGTTTGGTGAGTTCGATCACTACAACATTAGCAAGGAAGAAATACCCTATTTTAGCAAGGGAGATGAGCGGGTGGCAGTGTTAAAAGTAGACCTTGAAAAAGTGCTCTCAGATAAGACCGAACAACCCAAATTCGTATTTATTGAAAAACTACTTCCGCATCATATACATTTTGTGGAACAGGAAGATCAGGTTGAAGCAGAGCGGGTGGAGTATGCCGGTAAGATCGAGGAGGTGAACGTGTGGCTCAAGGAGGCCATCGGGATGATCGAAGCCAAAGACCCACAGGCAATGATCATTGTGCTGGCAGATCACGGCGGTTGGGTAGGAATGACCAGCTATCCGCATATGTTCACCACCGAAGATGAAGCCAATCTCAATTCGATATTTGCGAGCATTGCTGCGATCAAATGGAACGGTCACCTGCAGGAGGGATATGACGCAGAGCTTTGGTCGACCGTGAACTTATTTCGGGTGCTGTTTGCCAATTTGGCCAAAAACGATGCCTATTTACAACAAATGGAGGACAATTCGAGTTATAACCTGCACTGGGAAAGCTGGTACCGGAAATCGGTTTACAAGGCCCTGGATGACAAGGGAAATGTGAGTTTCAAACCTTATAAAGAGTAGCTTATCTATACCGTCAAAAAATACGACCCATCGATGCGTTCCCAGTGGGATCAATTCGTGACCAATTCGAAGAATGGGACTTTCCTGTTCCAGCGCGGATTTATGGACTATCACAGTGACCGTTTTGAGGATCATTCGTTGATGGTCTTTAAGGGGAATTCTTTATTGGCGCTCCTACCGGCGAATATAAGCGACTCTCAATTGCATTCGCATCAGGGGTTGTCGTATGGAGGATTGGTTTTGAGCAAAAAGGAAAAATTGAATACTACGCTGGAAATATTCAGGGAAGTGTTGGCATTTCTGAACAAGGAGAAGATCGAGAAGCTGCATCTTAAATTGGTTCCTTCGATCTATCACAAAGTTCCGAGCGATGAACTGGAGTATCTTTTGTTTATTACTGAAGCAACCTTGACCCGGGTCGATGTATCTTCGGTAATAGAGAGTGCATCGCGAGTGAAGATACAATCCAATCGTATGGAGGGAGTGAAAAAAGCTGAAAAAAATGGCCTGGAAATTCGGGAGGAAGTAAGGTTTGATGCATTTTGGAATGAAATTTTGTTATCCAATTTAGAACAGCGACATGGTGCGAAACCCACTCACTCCCTGGAGGAGATCGAATTGCTCGCGGCTCGTTTTCCGAAGCATATCAAACAATTCAATGTGTTCAAGAAGAACAAGATCGTAGGTGGCGCGACGATTTTTGAGACGCAAACGGCCTGCCATATTCAGTACATCTCGGGGAATGAGGAGAAACAGCAATTGGGCAGTCTCGATTTCCTTTTTGAATACTTGATCACAAAACGATTTAATGACAAGAAATACTTCGATTTTGGGATCTCCAATGAAAACCAGGGAAGGAATATTAATAAGGGCCTGTTGTATTGGAAGGAGACTTTTGGCGCGCGTACCATTTCGAACAAACACTATACCGTACACACCAATAATTACGGCAAACTAGACACCGTCTTTCTATGATCCCATTTTTGGATTTACATAAGATCAATTCACGATTCGATGCCGACTTCCAGGCAGCTTTCAGGGAAGTACAGGATTCGGGTTATTATATTCTTGCTGAAAAAGTAGCCGCCTTCGAAACCGAATTTGCAAACTATTGTG
>JABDNM010000158.1 GCA_013043825.1 Flavobacteriaceae bacterium | reverse complement strand
CTGCTGCACCGTGCGATCGATTCATACACCGATCTCCATCCCACAGTACGACAGAGTACCAAACGCCTTCATAAAAATTATGGCCATTATAGCGGAGTGATCGTGGATATTCTCTACGATCACTTTCTGGCCAGGAACTGGAAAGATTACCACCAACAGCCGCTCGAGAAATACGTAGAGGATTTTTATGAATTACTTCGGAATAGTTATGAAATTCTTCCCGGCCGAATCAAACGAATGATGCCATATATGATAAGCGACAATTGGTTGGTAAGCTACCGGACTGTGGAAGGCATCAGCCGAATTCTCGCCCAGATGAATGTTCGAACAAAAGGGGTATCCAGAATGAACTTCGCCGTGGTAGAACTGGAAGAACATTATGATGAATTTGAAAATGAATTTACTTCCTTCTTTGCCAATCTTATCACTTACTCACAAAACAAACTATCCAAATTATGAAATGGAGCTACCTACCCTTACTATTGCTGCTGCTGGCATGCCGCAATGAACCCCCAAAAACTGTTGAGCAGGCCCCGGAAATTGGACTCATCACCGAAAATGCCATGGTGGTTTCGGCGCGGGAAGAAGCCTCCAAAATTGGCTTGGAGATCCTCGAAAAAGGGGGGAATGCCTTCGATGCCATGGTCGCTACCGAAATGGCCCTGGCCGTCACCTATCCTGTCGCAGGCAATCTGGGTGGCGGCGGTTTTTTGGTGTATCGCACCCAATATGGCGAGATAGGCAGTTTCGATTACCGGGAAATGGCTCCTTTAAAGGCTTCGCACGATATGTATCTTGATGATAACGGGGACGTAATTGAAAAAAAGAGTACCGTGGGAAGCATGGCTATCGCAGTGCCGGGCACCGTGGCAGGAATGTTCGCGGTTCATCAGAAACTAGGTACACTCCCCATAGAAGAATTGCTCGAACCTGTTATTCAACTGGCCCGGGACGGTTATATTCTCACTCAACTGGATATCACCAATATCAACGATAATAAGGCACTCATCGAGCAAGTAAATGGGGCGCCTACGCTATATACCGGCGATCTAAAGGTTGGAGATCGAATCAAAAATGACGCGATTGCCAATACCCTGTCCCGAATCGCGAAAAACGGTCGATCCGAATTTTACAGCGGTGAAACAGCCCGTATCCTAACCCAATACGTGCAATCCAAAGGAGGTATTTTGACAATGGACGACCTGGACGCCTATGAAGCCCATTGGCGCGAACCAATTACCTTTGATTACAAGGATCTCAAAGTGATCTCCGTAGCACCTCCCTCTAGTGGCGGTGTCTGCCTGGCCCAGATCATGATTGGCCTGGAGCCTTATCCGCTTGAAGAATATGGTCATAACAGTGTGAAGAGCCTGCAACTCATCACCGAGGCAGAGCGCCGTGCGTATGCCGATAGGAGTTTTCACTTGGGAGATCCCGATTTTGCCGATATTCCGGTCGATATTCTTATTTCTGAAGAATACATCCGCGATCGAATGAAAGACGTTTCTTTGGACCGCGCAACTCCGTCAAGTGCTATTAGCCAGGGCGATGTGGAAGCGGCCAGAATGCTCGAAATGGAAAGCATGGAAACCACTCATTATTCGATCGTGGATCAATTTGGGAACGCGGTTGCGGCAACAACCACTCTCAACTCCTATTTTGGATCGAAGATCTATGTCGAAGAGCTCGGATTTTTTCTGAATAATGAAATGGACGATTTCAGCTCCAAGCCCGGCGAGCCAAATATGTTTGGCCTAATTGGCGGTGAAAAGAATGCCATTGAACCCATGAAACGAATGCTTAGTTCAATGACCCCCACCATCGTAGAGAAGAATGGCAAATTATACATGGTTGTGGGTACACCCGGGGGTTCGACGATTATTACTTCAGTATTACAAACCATTTTAAACGTTTATGAATTTGACATGAATATGCAACAGGCCGTCAATGCCCCGCGATTCCACCATCAATGGCTGCCCGATGCCATCCAATTGGAATCGGACGAGTTTCCCGACAAGGTCCTGAAAGAACTCGAAGCCAAGGGTTATATCATCGATGAAGCAAAATTTCAGATCATCGGGAAAGTCGATGCGATTCTTGTGCTTCCCGACGGCCGACTAGAAGGCGGTGCAGACAAACGTGGAGATGACGCTGCAGCAGGCTATTAGGGCTATTTGGCCATTTTCAGTGTTTAGTCGATAAAAGCCGACTTTATGTCGAATTGTAGGTATTTTACTACATTTTGTAAGAAATTACGTTACTTTTGGTAATTCAACTAGTTGTTAACACCTTTTAATTGCAGGTAAGGATTCTTGGGGGAATGCCTTGAAGCTATATTATTCTTCAGCGAACGCCCCC
>JABDNM010000156.1 GCA_013043825.1 Flavobacteriaceae bacterium | reverse complement strand
ACCGAAGACATATTGATAATAGACCCATGGCGCTGTTTCAACATAGCGCGCTGTACAGCTTTGGTCATATTGAACACCGATTTCAAATTTACCTCAATGACCCGATCGAAATCTTCCTCGGATATCCGCATGAGTAAATTGTCTTTTGTGATCCCAGCATTGTTCACCAAAATATCGATACTTCCAAATTCCTCCAGGACCTGGGCTGCAAAGTCTTGTGATTCGTCGAAGTTGGCTGCGTTGCTCTGGTATGCCTTGACTTTGACTCCCAGTTCACTTAGCTCCTTGGCAATGGCTTCGGCCGCTTCTGCTGAAGAGTTATAAGTGAAAGCCACGTTGGCACCATGATTAGCGAACGTCTCTACTATTCCTTTCCCAATACCACGGCTACCGCCGGTGACAATGGCTGTTTTTCCTTCGAGTAATTTCATAAAATTGGATGTTGTTTGAATCGATATTGATCACCTTCAAATATAAAAAAAGCCCCGCTATTAGTTACAGGGCTGAGGTGTTATTATTTACATAAAGTTTTAAGCCAGCACTTCGGCGACTTTCTTCCCAATTTCTGCCGGGGAGTCCACCACATGTATTCCACATTCGCGCATGATCTTCTTCTTGGCCTGGGCTGTATCATCGCTCCCACCAACGATGGCGCCTGCATGTCCCATGGTACGCCCCGCGGGAGCAGTTTCTCCCGCTATAAAACCAACTACGGGTTTTTTGCTTCCACTGTCTTTGTACCATTGGGCCGCATCCGCCTCCAACTGTCCTCCAATCTCTCCTATCATTACAACAGCTTCTGTTTCTTCGTCGTTGATCAACATTTCAACTGCCTCCTTGGTGGTTGTTCCAATGATGGGATCTCCTCCAATTCCAATGGCGGTTGTGATTCCTAATCCTTGTTTTACAACCTGGTCTGCTGCCTCGTAGGTAAGTGTCCCCGATTTTGATACGATCCCAACACGACCTTTCTTGAACACGAATCCCGGCATGATGCCTACCTTGGCTTCTTCCGGTGTGATCACGCCCGGACAATTGGGACCAACCAATCTACAATCGCGGTCTTTAACATAAGAATATACTTTGATCATATCGGCTACCGGGATTCCCTCGGTAATGGTGATAATGACCTTTATTCCGGCATCGGCTGCCTCCATGATAGCATCTGCGGCAAAGGCCGGTGGCACGAAGATAATGCTGGTATCGGCACCCACCTGCTCCACCGCTTGCTCAACGGTATTGAAAACTGGCTTATCCAAATGGGTTTGTCCTCCCTTTCCGGGTGTCACTCCACCTACAACATTGGTACCATACTCGATCATTTGACTCGCATGAAACGTGCCTTCGCTGCCCGTAAACCCTTGGACAATGATCTTTGAATCCTTATTGACTAATACACTCATTGAAGAATCTTGTTTTTGCTGAAAATAGTATTGTTAAGTGCCTTCGGAACTAGTTCCGAAGAACGGGCACAAAGGTAAACTTTTATGTAGGTTCTCAAAAGAAATTAGACTTTAACCTTATGGTAGGATTCCTGGGTTTCGTCCATGGGCGTTACGGGCTGACTAACCTGGTACCCTCGATACAGTTTTTCGTCCTTTACTTCCCAAATGGCAATAAAATGTGCGATCCCCAATTCCTCATCGGGATTTTCGATGGTGCGTATATAGTATTTATATCGAACTGTAACGTGGTTATCCTCGGCAAGCAAATGGCTTACTTCTACTCGCATATCCTGGTAAGTACGCCTAATCTCGCTGAAGAAATTAATGAGGTCGTCGTAATTCATGATGGACAGTCCGTCGGCACTGTTCCATAGAAGAAGAATTTCAGGATGAAAGAATCGATCCATGACCGTATTGTCCTTTAGAATATCCGATTGGTAGAACTTTCTTATTACCTCCTTGGCTTTGTTACTCATGTAATTTGTCTAATTTTTCAATGATGTCTGGAATCAACCGAATAGAAGCCAACTCCTTGTATTTTTTTCTGAAGTCGTCTGCGGGCGTTCCGAAGTATGATTTATTACCGTCTAATGACTTACTCACACCGCTCTGGGCCGATATGATTGCTTTTTCGCCTATAATTACTCCACTTGTAATACCCACCTGGCCCCAAATGGTTACCGAATCCTCAATGATCACACAACCTGCAATGCCTACTTGCGATGCTATTAGGCATTTGCTGCCAATCACCGTATCATGCCCAACATGAACCTGGTTGTCGATCTTAGTTCCTTCCTTGACCGTGGTGGATGAACTCACGCCCCGATCGAAAGTACATAATGCGCCTATATCTACG
The DNA here is from genome assembly GCA_013043825.1 of Flavobacteriaceae bacterium. Classification (GTDB taxonomy): domain Bacteria; phylum Bacteroidota; class Bacteroidia; order Flavobacteriales; family Flavobacteriaceae; genus Aureisphaera. The sequence continues at coordinate 956 of JABDNM010000156.1, read as the reverse complement.
TTATCCTCGATGACCACATTTCCGCCGCTCAATAGTTTGTCAAATTTCTCAGGACGCGTCTTATAATAGAAGGCATCGGAACCTAAGACGGTGCCAGCATGGATGGTCACGTTATTACCAATGATGGTATTGTCATAAATGGAGCAGTTGGAATGGATCACACAGTCGTCACCAATTTTCACATTGTTGCCAATAAAAACATTGGGTTGAATGATGGTGTGCTTGCCAATAGTGGCCGAATCTGCGATCACTGCCCGGGCAGGTTCAAACGGCTTGAAATGCTGAGTAAGTTTATTAAAATCACGGAAGGGGTCATCACTAATAAGCAAGGCTTTACCCTTCGGGCATTCCACCTTTTTGTTGATAAGGATCACGGTGGCCAGGGAACTCAATGCCTTATCGTAGTATTTTGGATGATCCACAAAAACGATATCTCCCGGTTGAACTACATGAATTTCGTTCATGCCCTTCACCTTGAACCCGGAATCTCCAACAAATTCGCAATCGAGAATGTTGGCAATCGCTTTTAAAGTCTGCGTTTTGGGAAATTTCATTTTTGCGCTTAAGTTACCAAATATAAAAAATCCCCACTCAATTTCGGTTGAGCAGGGATTTAATTTTTAGGTTGTTCCGAAGTACTAAATTCGAAGTCCGGAAGGCCATAAACCAAGTCGAATCTATTCTTTCACACGCTCCTGGTAGTTTCCTTTTTCCGTATCGATCTTGATCTTGTCTCCTTCATTTATAAAAAGTGGAACATTAACTCGCGCCCCCGTTTCCACCGTTGCTGGTTTAGTCGCATTGGTCGCGGTATTACCTTTTACACCCGGTTCGGTGGCGGTTACTTCAAGCACTACACTGGCTGGCATTTCCACCGACAGGGGCATATTATCTTCCGAATTGATAACCACGGTAACCACCTCCCCTTCCTTGAGCAGGTCGGGTCTGTCCAGCGT
>JABDNM010000147.1 GCA_013043825.1 Flavobacteriaceae bacterium | reverse complement strand
GTATCGACGTGGCGCTTATATATAATAAGAAGGTATTTACACCTTCACGTTCGCTCACCTATGAACTAAAACTATATCATCCTTCACCGCCCTTTAATCGCATATATACTCGTGATCAACTGTTGGTGAGCGGTTACTTGGACGGGGAAAGAGTTCATTTGATCATCAATCACTGGCCATCACGAAGTGGTGGAGCGGCAGCCAGTTCATACAAACGAATGAAGGCCGCAAAGCTCAATAGGCGGATCATAGATTCCCTTTTTAGCGAGGAACCCTATGCCAAGATCATCACCATGGGCGACCTCAACGATGATCCTGTAAATAAGAGCGTAAAAGAAGGATTGAAAACCAGAAAACGGAGAAAAGGACTTGGAATAGGCCAACTTTACAACCCGATGGAGGAGTTATATAAAAGTGGCTTGGGAACACTTGCCTGGCGTGATGGCTGGAACCTGTTTGATCAAATGATCGTTTCTTCTGAATTGGCCAAGGACGATTATTCGTCTTACCGTTTATATCGAGCCGGTATCTACAACAAGTCATATCTGGTCACTCCCGGTGGAAAATACAAAGGCTATCCGTTCCGAAGTTTCTCAAACGGAGGTTTTACCGGAGGGTACAGTGATCATTTCCCGGTATATTTATACCTGATAAAAAGAGTGGACGAAGCAAATGGACCCTGAAAAATCTATCCACCTAGAACCATTGATTCCATGGTATGCGTGACAACATGAGAATTAAAGCCAAAGTATAAAAAATGGCCAGTATCTTAAATTTTGGCTTTGAGACCAGTTTCTTCTTGTGTTTTGAATAGCCAATTGTGATTAGCACAACCATAAGGATCATTATGATTGGATGCTCAACCGCCAAAAGCCGTAGGGTCGAATCCTTCATCACCGTTCCCATTCCATTGTTGGTAATAGCCTGCAAGGCATTGGGTGAAACGAAAAATAGTATGAGGCCTATCAAAAATTGAATATGGGTCACGATCAATGCAAACAAGGCGAGTCGGAAATCTTTGGGCTTGTATTCTCTATTTCCGAAGAAACCCATCAAAGCATTTACCGTAGCGATAAAGACGATCAATAGGAGTAAATAAGCCCACCAGGAATGTAAAAATTGAACGGTTGTGTACATAGTGATTGGTTTTGTGTTATTCCAAAGGTAGGGATTATTGTATAAAAAAACGTCCACCGATGGTGGACGTTTTCCTGATTATTTGGATCGCAATTAGTTAAAGAGATAACGTAATCCAACTTGCATTTGCCATCTTGACGACTGGATTCCATTGTCATCCAATTCATCGATACCATCTTCAAATCGAGTCTTGTCGAAAGTGAAGGCAGGATCTGAACCATCAGTCACGGTAGTCAAAGGTGAGACCTCGCCGAAGTTAGGAGCAAATCTTCTTTTACCCCAATCTGAATTCAATAGATTGGTAAAGTTGAAGATATCCAAAGACGCCTGTAAGGTGTGCTTGGTTCCTCCCACGTTGATAGAGAAATCCTGAAGGAATTTCAAGTCCAAAACATGAGACCATGCTAAACGGTCACCATTTCTTTCCGCATAACCTCCTCTACGAGTTCTAAGGTAATCATTGCCTTCGATGAACTCGTTCAAATCGGCCCACTGTTGTGCCGCAGTTACTGTGTTTCCATCAGAATCTGTGAAATCAACAAGTGTGATCTCCCCCTGGTTTGCAGGAACGTAGATTAAGGCGTTATCCCGAGAGTCATCATTCAAAATGTCTCTACCTTCATTGTAAATGTAGCTTATAGGTGTCCCTTCAGCTCCTTCGTAGAACAATCCAATCGTTGTCTTCACATTCTCCGTCCATTTCAATTCGTAAGAGAGGTTTGAAGTGATTCGACTTCCAATTGAGAAATCCGACTCCGAAGTTGGCAGATCCGAGTTCTTACCGTTCACGGTCTGAATATTTCTCCACTGTGAGCTATTCTGAGAAGAAGTTCCTTCGAATACCTTTTCTGAATACCCCTTAGAGTATGAAATCTGCCCCTGGAATCCATTTGCAAATGGTTTTCTTAAAGAAACAGTTGCGTTCCAGGCATGTCCGTCACCGGTGTTGGATCCAAGGATAATTCGACCATACGTGTCGTCGATCTCATCTCTTCTGTCATAGATAGGACGTG
>JABDNM010000144.1 GCA_013043825.1 Flavobacteriaceae bacterium | reverse complement strand
TGGGTCCTTACTTATTCCTTTTTCCTTCCGATCTGACCAATCTGCTACAAATTCCCAGTTGGGCTGAATAAGTGCCGCCGGCATCTTCTCCCCGTCACCAACAACCAGGATTTGTTCGATAAACCTCGATTGCTTCATGGCGTTCTCGATGAGTTGCGGAGCCACGTACTTTCCGCCACTGGTCTTGAACATGGATTTCTTGCGGTCTGTGATCTTCAAAAAACCATCTGCATCGATCTCTCCAATATCCCCTGTATGAAAATAGCCATTCTTTAAAACATCAGCGGTTTGATCCGGGTCTTTGTAATAGCCCTGCATTACTTGGGGACCCTTGATGAGAATCTCGCCGTCCTCGGCGATTATTACTTCGGTCTCCGGCAGCGCTTTACCAACGGTACCAATTCGGAAACCGTTGTTCCTAATATCGTTTACCGAAACAACCGGTGAGGTCTCTGTCAAGCCGTAACCTTCCATAACAGGGCAACCGGCGGCGTTGAAGACACGTGCCAGCCGTGGCTGTAGCGCCGCGCTTCCCGAAGCGATCGCCTTCAGGTTACCACCCAGGGCTTCCTGCCATTTACTGAAAATGAGTTTGCGCGCGATTTTCAGTTTAAATTCATACCAGGCCCCATTTTCCCCGTAGGGTTCCCATTTTAATCCCAGATCCACCGCCCAGAAAAATAGTTTCTTCTTTATCCCGGTTAGGTCGGTACCTTTTGCAATGATCTTGTCGTATACCTTCTCAAGTAATCGAGGAACTGCCGTCATCACATCGGGATGGATTTCCTTCAAATTTTCACTAATCGTCTCAAGGCTTTCAGCAAAGTGTATGCTTACACCACAATATTGATACATGTATAGGAGCATGCGTTCATAAATATGACAAACGGGTAAAAAACTCAAAGCTTTGGACTGCCCTAGTTCGATAGGTAATCTTTGCTGACTATATTTGGCATTGCTGGCGATGTTCTTGTGCGTTAGCATTACACCTTTTGGCTGACCGGTAGTTCCCGAAGTATAAATAATCGTCGCCAGGTCATCTTCCTGTACCGCTTCTTTTCTTTGTTCCACTTCTTTTTGAAGCTCCTGGTGATCTGAACCAATTTTAAGCACTTCATTCCAGTTTGGAACATTTGCTATCTCGTCGAAGGAGTAAACGCCCTTCAAATGTGGTACCTGGTCACGAATACTTTCTAATTTTTCAAGTACTTCGGAACAGGAAACAAAACAATACTTGGACTCACTATGATTAAGAACATAAGCGTAATCATCTTCGCTAATGGTGGGGTAGATGGGAATATCCTGTGCTCCTATTTGAAGTATCCCAATATCACAGATATTCCATTCGGTTCGATTGGTCATTGAAATAATAGCCACTTTGTCGTTGGCCTGTACTCCAAGATGGATCAAACCGCGGCTAATGGCATTCGCTTTATCAAGATATTCCTGGGTTGATGTCTTTATCCACGATCCATTTACCTTACTTACCAAGGCTGCGTCTAAAGGAAATTTTTCAAGTTGGTAGTAAGGAAAGTCAAAGAGGCGCTTAACATCTGTCATAGTTGGAAATTTCGATCTTGCAAATTAGGGAAAATAATTCATTTTGCCGATGCCAAAAAACCTTGACCTTTCTTAAATAAGACGTGGGTCGAGAATAGAAAAACGAATATTGTACGGTTAATTTTTTAGAATACGGACTACCTTAAATCCCTGCGGTGCAGTTATCCTAAAAAGGTACATCCCACCTGGCAGATCGCTATAATCCATGGTTGTTGAACCCTGATTCTCATCGCTGGATCTAATGAGTTGTCCCTGCAAATTAAATAAGTCGATGCTGTAATTCTGAATTGGAGTTGCGATGTGCAGCACACTATCAACAGGGTTTGGATAAACTACGAAGCTATCCTGCTCAATTTCACTTACACCCAAAACTATATCATCCACTACATTGATGGTAAGATCATCGAAATAGAAGCCATCTGCATTTACATTTCCATCTGAAACAAATTGAAAACGCACCAGTATGGTCTCACCCAGGTAATCGCTTAGGTTGATCTGTTCAAAAACCCATTCTAATTGGTTGCCATCATAGAGGGGTTCCCCGGTTGGTTGTCCGCTATTGGAACTGCCGTCGTTGGTGTAAATTCCACATTGCGGGGTCCAGCTACTCCCATTATCTGTGGAAACCTCGAATTGAGCATAGTCCCAATTGTTCTCAATCTCCCATTGTGCATAGAACGTAGCGCTTGCGCCCATGGCGGTACTTAGATCGATCGGTTCACTTAATGCGATGGTCTTGTTACTGTTCCCGGAATAGTTCCCGCTTGGTGAATCTGTGATAGAACTGGAAGGAGAGACAAAGATTGAGTTGGTTGTTCCCCATCCGTTGTTGTTGAAATTATCGGTCGTACTATCGCCTGGGTCGGTAAATACAGGTAGGGTTTCACCGAAAGTCTTGTTAATACGAATTGGTGTTATGAATGTTCCGTTGTCAATAAGCAGGTCATAAATCACCGCTTCGCCCGAAACAGTTCCCTCGACTAGTGTGTAGGGGATAATACCAGCTTCAACCTCCAATACTTCCAGGTTGCTAAAATCGACCGAAGCACCTACCGATGAGATGTTCCCGGAAACTGGATCGAGACTCACGGTAAAATTTCCTGTTCCGGAAACACCTAATCTGGTCAAATCGAATTCGGCGTTTGCTGCAGCTGTACCGCCGGTAAACAAGGGTGCAGTATCTTCGATGCTAGCATAATTATTCACCATTTTCGCAGCAGTGAGATTGAGGAACATCATATTTTTACAAATTCCTTCAATTTGGTTAGCCGGTGGCCAGAATGACGTTCCAATTTCCGGTGTAAACGAATAGATCTTATCATGTGTAAGAACCGTACCATACATAAAATCATCACTCTCACCCGAGAAAGGCGAATCTCTTAAATTGGTATAGCCGTTTTGTGAAACTAGTTCCGAAGAAATCCCGATAAAAAGCTCTTCTTCCGGCGTAGGGACGTTGGCATATGCGAAGGGGAAATAAAGTAGTTGCCCCGATGTATGGTTATTAAAGGCCATCACAAAATCATGCTGTTCAACGAACCATTTCATGGCCTGGTTTTCAGCTTCGGAAAATGGTCCGGTTCCATGATAGGTCCCGGAATTGGGGTTACTGGAAGATCCCGGACCGCCCCAGCTTCCATTGTTTGGATCTCCATTGATGAAATAATTATAATTCCTGTTGTTATCTACCCCGCTACCATTCTTGCGGTTCTTTCTCCAAAACCCTCCGCCGTTGGGATCGGTCTTTTCATTATACAAATAGCCATCCGGATTGACAACCGGAACGAAATAGAGTTCGGTGTTGTTGACAATGCTCTGTACCTCAAGGTCGGTATCGTAGTTCTCCAGTAGATACCACATATAGAAAATGAGTTGCATGAGTGACGCAGGCTCACGAGCGTGATGGATGGAAGTATAAAGAATTTGCGGTTCACCTTCGTTGGATGAATTGGGGTTATCGCTAATTTTAACCCACTTAATGCCGTTACCTCCTATGGGAGGTGTGGTACTGTTATCGGGTTGGCCTTCGGTGGTGAAGTTGCCAATGTTTGCTTGTTCAGTGATTAGATTCGGGTACAGCGCCTTCATTTGCGTGAACTCATTCAACACTTCCTGGTAGGTGAGATAGCCGCCCATGGATCCCTGGTTAAAATTCGCCGGAGTGTCGTAAACTACCGATGGATTGTCACAACTAGGATTGAATTCTCTGGTGGGTACATTCTTTCTATTTTCTTCTAGGAAATAAGACTTGGCGTCTTCAATGAGTACATCCACCACAAAACCATGCTCCCGGGCACGTTCCAATTCAGAAATGGAAAATTCTGAAATAATGAAATGGCCCCTTTTATGAACACCATGATCCACAGGAATATCAAGCGATGCGAGCTCCAAAAGTTGCTCTGAACCTTGGTAAGTGATCTTGGCGCGTTGATAGACCTCCACGGGTAGCTGTGCAAAAACGCTGAGTGAAGATCCAAGCAAAAGCAGAATCAATAATAGTTTCATGTACTGGGCATCATTTATTTTCTTCATAGCGGTCTTACAAAGATAATCTACAAATAATAATTCGCTCAATAAGTGAGAATTTAATGATACTACTATGCAGCATCATTGATTTTCGAGCCACAGCCTGGCATTTACAAATGCCTGCAACCAGGGGGAAACTTCATCCTTACGCCCGTCTGGGTAATGAGCCCAGTTCCATTGAAAAACAGACCGCTCGATATGCGGCATGGTCACTAAATGGCGCCCTGTCCTATCACAAAGCATGGCTGTGTTGTAGTCGCTGCCGTTTGGGTTGGCAGGATAACCTTCATAACCATATTTAGCGACGATGGAGTAGGCCTCTTCCGGCATGGGCAGATTGAACTTTCCTTCACCATTGCTAACCCATACACCTAAGGTACTACCTGCCATGCTCGAGAGCATGATGCTGTTGTTATTTTGGATCTTGACAGAAGTAAAGGCGCTTTCGTGTTTTCCTGAATCGTTGTAATCCATTTTTGCCAAATGCTCATGTTCCGGGTTGATAAGATCCAGTTCCAGGAACAACTGACAACCATTGCAGATACCAACAGACAAAGTATCATCTCGTTCGAAAAATCGTTTCAGAGCCGAATTTGCTTTCTCGTTATAAAGAAATGCTCCTGCCCAGCCTTTAGCCGAACCAAGTACATCACTATTGGAGAATCCACCCACGGCACCAATAAATTGTATATCCTCCAGGGTCTCTCGTCCAGTGATGAGATCGGTCATATGAACATCCTTAACATCAAAACCGGCCAAATACATGGCATGAGCCATTTCCCGCTCGCTATTGCTTCCTTTTTCACGAATGATGGCCGCTTTAAGCTTTCGCTGGGACTTCATAAATTGAGCCGATGCGGGTAATTTTCCACTGAAGTTATCAGGGAAGTTATATCGCAATGGTTGATCCTTGTAATTGTCATAGCGTTCCTTCGGAAGATCGCCTGCCGTTTGTTTTTGGTCAAGCAGGTAAGAGGTTTTATACCAAATATCCCTGGTTTCCGGAATATCAAAACTGAACTGCTCCTCATGATTTTTTAGCTGAAGTGTTTTTCCGTTTATAACCGATCCTATTTTTGCATAGTGCACACCTGCTTGCGATAACTTTTGTTCTAAGATTTCATCCTTTGAGGCTTGTAAAACAACTCCGCAGTTTTCAGCAAATAAAAGCTTGACAGAATCCTGTTCCTGCAATGCAGTCAGGTTTAGGTTTGCTGCCAAGTTAGGTTCAGCAAAACACATTTCGAGCAGGGTAGTGATCAATCCACCACTGGCAACATCATGTCCCGCAATAACCTGCTCTTCTGTGATTAATTCTTGTAAGGTGTTGAATACCGTGCGAAGATAAGCTGCACTTCGAACGGTTGAGACTTCCTTTCCTACAGCATTATTCACTTGCGCAAAGGATGAACCTCCCAGTTTAAAATCGTATTGTGAGATATTGATGTAATAAATACTCCCACCGGAAGTGTTGAGCACAGGCTCAACCACCTGGTTAATATTTTTACAATGACCGGCCGCAGAAATAATAACTGTACCTGGTGCGATCACCTCTTCATCCTGATATTTCTGTTTCATGGAGAGAGAATCCTTGCCGGTAGGTACATTGATTCCTAACTCAATTGCAAATTGACTTACTTCCTCCACTGCTTCGTACAATCGCGCATCTTCTCCCGGATTATTGCACGGCCACATCCAGTTTGCCGATAGCGACACGCTTTGGAGTCCTTCTTCCAATGGTGCCCAGATAATGTTGGTAAGCGCCTCGGTGATAGAGTTGCGTGAACCTGCTCTGGCATCTATTAATGCACTTATGGGAGCATGTCCTATGGAAGTGGCAATCCCATTCACTCCTTGAAAATCAAGTGCCATGACCCCGCAATTATTCAAGGGGAGTTGCAAACTTCCGGCACATTGTTGCTTGGCCACCAATCCTCCAACACACCGATCTACCTTATTCGTTAACCAGTCTTTACAGGCAACCGCTTCCAATTGTAGTACCTGTGTGAGATAGTCCTTCATTTTAGCAGCATCATAATCAGGTTGGTCGTAGACACGATTGATCTTCGAATCGACCATAATGGTTTTTGGGGAACTTCCGAAGAGGTCCTCCAAGGCAAAGTCCATCGGTTTTTCACCACTCGAACTGCCTTCAAAACAAAAACGCTGGTCATTTGTAACGACACCTACTTCATACATGGGTGATCGCTCCCGATCTGCTATTTTCTTTAGTTCTTGAACGTCTTTGGGCCCAAGTACCAAGCCCATACGTTCCTGAGATTCGTTCCCTATTATCTCCTTGGCAGATAAGGTTGGATCTCCTTTAGGTAATTTATCTAAGTCTATCTTTCCACCGGTTTCTTCCACCAATTC
>JABDNM010000131.1 GCA_013043825.1 Flavobacteriaceae bacterium | reverse complement strand
GCTTGGAACGACCTTGACTGTGACGGTGACGGTGTGACCAATGGTGATGAGATCATCGATGGAACCGATCCAACCGATCCTTGTGACTTTATGTTATCGAGTCAGTCTGTACCTACAACTATGGCCTGGGAAGCTTTAGACTGTGATGGTGACGGAGTTTCCAACGGACAGGAAATAATAGATGGAACCGACCCACTGGATCCTTGTGATCTTGTAGTGGCCAACCAGGATACTGCGCCAACGGCGGCCTGGGAAGCACTGGATTGTGATGGTGACGGTGTAACCAATGGTCAGGAAGTGATCGATGGAACCGATCCTGTAGATCCTTGTGACTTTGTACTGGCTAATCAGGATACCACCCCAACAGCAGGATGGGAAGCCCTTGACTGTGATGGTGATGGGGTTACCAACGGTGACGAGGTTGCCGACGGGACCGATCCACTGGATGAGTGTGACCTTGTGTTCACTAGTCAAACAGTACCTCCAAGCCAGTCATGGATAGATGGAGATTGTGACGGTGACGGTGTGACCAATGGTGATGAGATCATAGATGGAACAGACCCAACAGATCCTTGTGACTTTATGTTATCGAGTCAATCAGTACCAACCACTCTAGCTTGGGAGGCACTGGACTGTGATGGTGACGGAGTGACCAACGGACAGGAAATAATAGACGGAACCGATCCACTGGATGAGTGTGACTTGGTTGTAACTAGTCAAACTTTGCCACCAAGTACAGCATGGAATGATGCAGATTGTGATGGTGACGGTGTAACCAACGGTCAGGAAGTGATCGATGGAACCGATCCTGTAGATCCATGTGATTTCGTACTTGCAAGCCAGACACTTCCACCTAGTCAGGGATGGCTGGATGCAGATTGTGATGGTGACGGGGTTACCAACGGTGACGAGGTTGCCGATGGAACCGATCCATTGGATGAGTGTGATCTTGATTGGACATCGCAAACAGTTCCACCTAGCCAATCATGGATAGATGGAGATTGTGACGGTGACGGTGTGACCAATGGTCAGGAAGTGATCGACGGAACCGATCCGGTTGATCCTTGTGACTACGATCCGCTGAGCCAGGATATTACTACAATTAGTGCCGCATGGGAAGCCTTAGACTGCGATGGTGACGGAGTAACCAACGGACAAGAGATATTGGATGGAACTAATCCATTGGATGAATGTGATCTTGTTGTTGGAAATCAAACACTTCCACCAAGTCAACAATGGCTTGATGGCGATTGTGATGGTGATGGTGTAACCAACGGTCAGGAAGTGATCGATGGAACCGATCCGGTTGATCCTTGTGATTTCATACTTGCTAGTCAAACATTGCCTCCAACAGCAGCCTGGGAAGCCCTGGATTGTGATGGAGATGGTGTGACCAATGGCCAGGAACTACTCGACGGAACCGATCCACTGGATGAGTGTGATCTTGTGTTCACCAGTCAAACAGTTCCTCCAAGCCAGTCATGGATAGATGGAGATTGTGATGGAGATGGTGTAACCAATGGTGATGAAGTTATAGACGGAACCGATCCGGTCGATCCATGTGACTTTATGCTAACCAGTCAGTCAGTACCAACCACGCCAGCGTGGGAAGCCTTAGACTGTGATGGTGATGGAGTGACCAACGGACAAGAAATTATAGATGGAACCGATCCATTGGATGAATGTGACCTTATATGGACAAATCAAACAGTTACTCCTAGCCAACAATGGTTAGATGGCGACTGTGATGGAGACGGTGTGACCAACGGTCAGGAAGTGATTGATGGAACCGATCCGGTTGATCCTTGTGATTTCGTCCTGGCGAGTCAAACTGTAACGCCAAGCCAGTCTTGGTTGGATGCAGATTGTGATGGCGATGGAGTATCTAATGGTCAGGAGGTCATCGATGGGACCGATCCTTTGGATGAATGTGATCTGAACTTCGAGAATCAAGATGTGCCACCTAGTCAGGAATGGCTGGATGGAGATTGCGATGGCGATGGAGTTATTAACGGACAGGAAGTTTTGGATGGTTCAGACCCAACAGACCCCTGTGATTACAAACCTATTAGTCAGGATCTCACTATTACAAGTGAAGAATGGGATAATTTGGATTGTGATGGAGATGGTGTTACCAATAAGGATGAAATTCTGGACGGAACGAATCCATTGGATTTCTGCGACTTCATCCTGGAAAGTCAATCGTTACCGCCAAGTCAGAATTGGCTGGATGCCGATTGTGATGGCGATGGCCTCTCTAACGGAGACGAAGTTGCTATTGGTACCGATCCACTTAATGAGGATACCGACGGTGATGGTGTGGTAGATGGAGATGAAGTGAACGACGGAACCGATCCTCTTGATATCTGTGACTTCGTAACCAGCAGCCAGACTGTACAACCTGCCGAGGAATGGGAGCAGCTTGACTGTGATGGTGACGGCGTTTTGAATGGACAAGAGATCATTGATGGAACCGATCCTACAGATCCTTGTGACTTCCTCTGGGAGAATCAGGATATCACGATCGTTTCAGATGAGTGGTTATTGCTTGACTGTGACGATGATGGATTGGCCAACGGTGATGAGATCGTGACCAACGGAAACGGAGATCCGGTCGATATTCAGGACGCTAATGATAACGGTATTCCAGACCATGTGGAACCAAATAATGGTAATCCGAATTCAGATGATAACCTGGACGTATTCGATATCATTACACCGAACGGTGATGGCCTCAACGATGTATTTGTAATACGTAATATCGAGAACTTCCCGAATAACAGATTGGAGATATTCAATCGATGGGGAGTGAAGGTCTATGCTACCGAAGGATATGGTCAGGGAGATAATTTCTTCCGAGGAATTTCAAACGGAAGATTGACGATTGATAGTGGAGAACGACTTCCTGTTGGAACGTACTACTATGTACTGAACTATGTGAATAAACAAGGAGACAGTAAGCGTCTCGCAGGACCACTATACATAAATAGAAGATAAATAAACAAATCGCCTGCCGGGTTTCGATCCGGTGGGCAAAATTAGGAACCTATGAGAAATTTTTTAGTAACCGTTTTAACACTCGTTGTAGTGGGAATTTTCTCCCATAGCGCCCTGGGTCAGCAAGATGCTCAGTACACCCAATACATGTACAACCCCCTGAGCGTGAACCCCGCCTATGCTGGATCCCGTGACGTACTAAGTCTTGGCGGACTTTATAGAAGTCAGTGGGTTGGCCTGGATGGCTCACCAAGAACGATGAACTTTTCCCTCCATTCACCTGTGGGAAACAATGTTGGTCTTGGGATCAACTTCACTCGAGATGAGATATTTATCGCAGATGAATCCTACCTGGACGCTAATTTTAGCTATCGACTAAAAGTGTCGGAGGGTAGCAACTTATCATTAGGTATAAAAGGAGGTGTTCACTTGCTGAATATCGACAGTAACAAACTGAATTCAGGACCTTTCAATAACGGTGATAATGAAACTCAAATCAACATCGACAATAAATTATCACCTCAGGTTGGAGCTGGAGCATTTTACTTTACCAACAAGTTTTACCTTGGATTCAGTGTTCCTAATATCCTGCAGACAGAACACTTCGACGAGTCTTCCAACAGTAACAATTCCAGTGCAACGGCGGAGGAGCGTGTGAATTATTATATGATGACCGGCTACACCTTCGATGTAAGCGAAAATCTTCTATTTAAACCAGCGGTACTAACCAAATTGGTGCAGGGATCCCCACTTCAGGTTGATGTGTCGGCCAACTTCTTAATTCACGAAAAGCTTACCCTTGGTGCGGCCTATCGATGGAGTGCGGCTATAAGTGGATTGGTGGGATTACAAGTGAGCGATCAGATCATGATTGGATTCGCTTATGACAGAGAAACTACCGAATTGCAACAATATAACGACGGTTCCTACGAAATATTCCTGCGATTTGAATTGTTTAGCCGTAACGACGGACTTAAAAATCCAAGATTCTTTTAATACTACCTACTATGATTAACAGAACGAAACATTACATAACACTCATGGCCCTTTGCGTACTTTTTGCAGGTTCGGCTATGGCACAGAGTACACAAGCAACTAGCAAGTCGGATATCGGACCCGAAGCCAGGGGAGATAAGGCCTATAACGAATACGCGTTCATGGATGCCAGGAAGGCGTACATCAAAGCGGTTGACAAAGGGTATCGATCCAAAAATTTGCTGACTAAGCTGGCCGATTCTTATTATTTCAACGGTGAGTACGAAGACGCTTCCAAATGGTATGGTGCCCTATTTTCGTTTTCAGATGATATCGATACGGAATACGTTTATAGATATGCACAATCCCTGAAGAGCATTGGGAAGTATGCCACGGCCGATCGTGTTATGTCGCGATTGAACGAGGTCGCCTCCAGCGATGACCGAGGAAAACTTTTTTCTGAAGAACGTAATTATCTGAAACAAATCGAACTACAATCGGGTAGATTTAACGTATTTCCGGTACCGTTCAATTCGGAATATTCAGATTATGGACCTACCTTAAATTCAGGAGAAGTGATCTTTACATCCAACCGAAAAACCCGAACGGCTTCGCAGCGCTACCATGATTGGGATGACGAACCATTTTCAGAGCTATACAGCATATCCATAAGTGAAAAAGGAACCCCAACACGATACAGATCGAAGATTAATACACGCTTTCATGAATCAACTGCTATTTTCAGCAAAGATGGTCAGACGATGTACTTCACACGAAATAATTATACCAAAAGGAAGCGAGGAAAAGACGGAAGTGGAACAACACACTTAAAGCTGTATCGCGCCAAGCGAACCGACAAGGGTTGGGGAGAAGCAGAAGAGCTTCCATTCAACAACACCAATTACTCCGTTGCACATCCTGCTTTGACTCCCGACGAGAAAGGACTGATATTTGCCAGCGATATGCCCGGTGGTGAAGGAGCTTCCGATCTTTACATCGTAAGTATCGACGGAGACGGTTTTGGAGAGCCGAAGAGTTTGGGAGATGCGGTAAATACCGAAGGGAGAGAAACGTTTCCATTCGTGGATACCAACGGAGACCTGTATTTTGCTTCAGACGGACATGTAGGATTGGGAGGTCTCGACATTTTTGTGGCCGAAAAGAATTCTGAAGGAAACTACGACAAAGGATTTAATATTGGAGCACCTATAAACAGTGAGGATGACGATTTCTCTTTTGTGATCAACAGTGCTACGGGATTAGGCTATTTCTCATCCAACCGTAAAGGAGGAAAGGGCGCAGACGATATCTATGCCTTTGAACAAACCGCAGGGTTGATCAAGGAGTGTTCCCAGGCCCTGGCAGGTGAAGTGAGAGACAACGATTCTCAAAATATTATAACCAATGCCAAAGTGATCCTGCTGGATGCCGATAATAACGTATTAGAAGAGACCCAATCCGATCGTGAAGGGAAATTTACGTTCGATGTGATGAAGTGTTCTACCGCATATGCGATTCGGGCTACAAAAGAAGGATTTGGTAATTCAGAAAAGTCCTTTACCACAACAGGAGAATTTGAAGTTACTACCAAGAAAACCATTTATCTGGCACCCGAAAAAGAGATCGATATCATGGAAGTTGGACAGGACCTGGGTGTGATCCTGAACTTGAATCCTATTTATTTCGATCTAAGTAAATCATACATTCGACCGGATGCCTCTGTTGAGCTACAGAAGGTGATCACAGCCATGCGAGAAAATCCCTCTCTCAAGATCGATGTGCGCTCACATACAGACAGCAGATCAAGTGCCGGATTTAACATGCGGTTGTCCAATGCCAGAGCAAAATCAACGGTAGATTATATCGTCTCGGCAGGTATCGATCGAAGTAGAATTACAGGACGTGGATACGGTGAATCTCAACTGTTAAATCGTTGTTCAGATGGTGTCCCTTGCAGTGATGCAGAGCATCAATTGAATCGACGATCTGAATTTATTATTGTTCAAAAGTAGAACGTAACAAAGTATTGGAACAAAAAAACCATCCGGTTCGCGGATGGTTTTTTTATAGTGTGAAGTGAATTAATTTCCTTCTCCTTCAACTGCTTCCTCAACAGCTTCTGCTCCTTCTTCCATTCCTTCAGCCGCTTCTTCTGCCGCTTCTTCAACTTCCTTGATTACAGATTCGGCTGCTTCTTCAACTTCCTCAGCAGCTTCTTCAGTTGCTTCCAAAACGGATTTAGCAGTCTCTTCAGTTTTCTCTTCAGTTTCTCTACAAGAGTAAATAGATGCCACCATAGCAAGAGCGGCGAATGACAATAAAATTTTCTTCATCGTGATAAGATTAGTGATTAATAAGTGTTAAAATTAGTTAAATTTTTAAAAGAAAGGCAGCAT
Organism: Flavobacteriaceae bacterium; assembly: GCA_013043825.1. Taxonomy (GTDB): domain Bacteria; phylum Bacteroidota; class Bacteroidia; order Flavobacteriales; family Flavobacteriaceae; genus Aureisphaera. The sequence continues at coordinate 15,474 of JABDNM010000131.1, read as the reverse complement.
TCATGCACTATTTTCGAATATTGGAAATATTCCTAGTCAATATGGAAATTATCCAATAATTGTTTATATTTGAGCATGGATAAGGAATTAAAGATCAGTTCTGAACGGTTTAAAAAGGTACGAGAAGAACAAAATCATACCCAGCAATCCTTCGCCCAGCTTCTTGGCATTGGAAACAGTACGGCCGATATTGAAAGAGGAAAGACTAAGATCTCTGGAAAAGTCGTGATGGAATTGCTTCAGCAATTTAGTATTAATCCGTTGTGGCTCTTTGGAAAAAGCTTTGTTCAGTATGTCGATATCAATGGAGGCGATGTTGCTCCTAAAGTGGTGACCCTGAACCAGGAGGGACAAGACAGCATCCTCCTGGTAAATCAGAAGGCCGCTGCCGGTTATCCGCAAAACATTGGTGATGTGGAGTGGTACGATTCCTTGCCTTCGTTTTCAATCCCCCTGCCCGAGTACCGAAACGCCACCTATCGTGGTTTCCAGGTGGAAGGGGATAGTATGTTACCCAATATTCGACCCAACGAATGGGTGTTGGGAAGGGCGGTGCCCAGTATTACGGAAGCAAGCGATAGCCGCATCTATATTGTGGTGCTGAAAGATTCGGTTTTGGTGAAAAAGATGCAAAAGGTAGCAAATGCCCCCGATCGAGTTCGACTGATCTCCCTCAACCCCGAATACCTGCCCATCGATGTGGAGGTACGCGACATTCAGGAATTGTGGATGGTCAATAGCAAATTAACTTTTGGAATCAACGAGCCATCCGAGAGCAACTTGCTGAAGCAACTACAGCAGTCCATGGACGAATTAAAGGGACAGATTCAGGATTTAAAACCATAAAAAAACAGCACTTGAAAAGTGCTGTTTAGTGCATAGGGGATAGTGGTCTAGTTTTCAGTTTCGATCTTAACTTTGGTTTCTCCACCCTCGGTTTTTATCTTCACTTCTTTCTCTTCAGTTTCCATTTTTATCTTTTTCTCATCCCCGTCGGTCTTCACCTTTATTTCGGCACCGTCCTCTTTCATCTCTTTGATGATCTCTTCGGTTTCTGCCGTGTCTTTCTGATCTCGGCAAGAAGTGAATGAAACGGTAAGAAATAAAAGGCTTAAGCTTAATAAAAGTACTTTTTTCATAATGGTGTGTTTAATGATTAGCCGAAGTATACATGATTAAAACGTTAAATTCATTTAAGGACCTATTAAAGTTTTTATAATTTGACTTTTTTTTTATCATGAACGGATTTAAGCATTTATTCGATTTCCTGGAACGACTTCAGCAAAACAACCACAAAGAATGGATGGATGCCCATCGCAAAGAGTATTTCGAAGTGCGTGACTTTTTTATTGATTGGTTAGACCGAATGAATATAAAACTTAGCCTAATTGACCCCGGTTATTTTAATACTCCTGGCAGAAAGGCGATCAATCGCATTAATAACAACCTTCTGTTTCACCCGAATAAGCCTGTCTATAAGGACCACTTTGCCGCAGGACTGGATCAGGTGAGCAAGCAGGGAGATTTTTACATCGAGCTGGGGTTGAATGCATGTTTTATGGGTGGTGGTTACTGGCACCCTTCATCAAAAGTCCTGAAAAGCATTCGAGAGGCGATCGACTACAACGGGGAGGAGTTGATAGCTATTCTGAACAAAAGAAGTTTTAAAAAAATGTTCGGGGGAATGGTGCCCAGCGAATCGCTCAAGCAGCCACCACGAGGATATTCGAACGACCATCCTCATATCGACCTGCTAAAACAAAGGTCGTTCGCCGCGGGCCTTGAATTTTCAAAAGCAGCTGTTTTTAAGGATGACTTTGAGGACTGGGTTGTTGAAGTATATAGGGAATTGTTACCCTTCCGCAGATATTTAAATGAGGCCGTTTCGGTTTAATTTGTCTAGATAATCCAGGATAATGGCCGTTGCCCCCGTATTACTATTCACATAATGTCCGCAGATCATTCCTGTTTTGTTCCTTAAGTGTTGGTTTTCAACCAAGCGGGTCAATATTCGATCGCATTCTTCGGAATTGGCCACTGCGAACAACCCTGCCAATTGCTCCAATTTTACAGCCTCTGGAAATTTTGAGTAGTTATTACCTATGACGATTGGAACCCCAAAAGTGGCGGGTTCAAGGATATTGTGTAATCCCGTTTTTCCGACCGCTCCGCCCACATAGGCGATGTCTGCGTAGTAATATATCTTGGAAAGCAGACCTATTGCATCGATGATCAATACCGAAGCATCGTTCAATGCAGTTTTGTTTTTTTCTGAATATAACACCGTTTTCGTTTTCAACAAGCTCTGTAAAGCCTCGATCTTTTCAGGATCGATCTTATGGGGTGCCAGGACTATTTTTATTTCAGGATGTTTGTTAATAAAACCCTCTAACAATATTTCGTCCTCCGGCCAGGTACTTCCACAGACCACGCAGAGCGAATCGCCTTTAAAATCCTCCATGAAATCCAGGGTATTGTCCATTTCGATCTGGTGAGAAACCCGATCGAAGCGCGTGTCTCCTGAAACGGTACTATTGTTAATCTTTAGGGATTTTAGTAATTCTTCAGACGCTTTGTTCTGAACAAAAAAATGGTCGATGGTTCTCAGGGCCTTGCGCATAAATCCACCGTGTGGTTTGAAAAATATCTGGTTCTTTCTGAAAACCCCGGACACCAATAAGACGGGAACATCCTTCTTTTTCAATTCGAACAAATAGTTGGGCCAGAATTCGTATTTCACGAAAATAGCCAGCCTGGGTTTTGCAAGCTCAATAAATCTTCGAGCGTTCGATGGTGTGTCCAGTGGGAGATAGAGTACCGCATCGGCCAGGGTTGTATCCTTCTTTACTTCATAGCCGGAAGGTGAAAAGAAAGTAAGTACGATCTTGTATTGCGCATATTTTTTTCTCACCTCCTCCATTATGGGCACGGCCTGTTCAAACTCACCCAGGGACGCACAGTGAAACCAGATGGATTGGTCCCCGCTGCCAATGGCTTCCTCCAAAATTTGGAATGATCTTTTTCGGCCTTGTACAAAAGTTTTGAGTTTCTTGTTGAACCCTTGTGCGACCTGGAGATGTGCGCCGGCCACATGAGTAAGCAAGTTATAGAGGGTTCCCATGGAGCTAAAATAGGGCATATTTGTGAATTCGGTCGATCGAAAAATTCTTAAGCTTTCCTACAATCCGGTGAAACTCAAATTCGCCTCATAGCAATACAAAAACCGAGGACAATTTTTGTAATTTTACAAGAATTCTCAGAATAGATCCTATGCGCAAAATTCAAATGGTGGACCTCAAAGGTCAGTATGAACATATCAAGGAACGAGTGAATCGCTCTGTGATCGAAGTGATAGAATCCACCGCCTTTATCAACGGCCCGGAAGTGCATCAATTCCAAAAGGAATTGGAGGACTATTTGGGAGTAAAACATGTGATTCCCTGTGCCAATGGAACAGACGCATTACAAGTGGCCATGATGGGCGTGGGTCTGAAACGAGGGGACGAAGTCATTACTGCCGATTTTACCTTCGCGGCTACTGTGGAGGTGATCGCATTGCTGGGATTAACTCCGGTCTTGGTGGACGTGGATCCCATGGATTTCAATATAGATGTTGCCGCCATCGAACGAGCTATTACACCCAAAACAAAGGCGATCGTACCCGTACATCTGTTTGGTTTGTCGGCGAAGATGGACGAGATCATGGATCTCGCTAATAAACACGATCTATACGTTATAGAAGATAATGCCCAGGGAATTGGGGCCAATTATACTTCCCGTAATGGATCTAAGAAAAAGACCGGTAGTATAGGACATGTGGCTTCTACCTCTTTCTTCCCTTCTAAAAATTTGGGTTGCTATGGTGATGGGGGAGCTATTTTTACCAACGATGATGACCTTGCACATACCATTCGAGGAATTGTAAACCACGGGATGTACGAGCGATACCATCATGACGTGGTTGGGGTAAATTCTCGCCTCGACAGTCTGCAGGCCACCATCTTACGTGCAAAGCTACCTATGTTGGATCTTTACAATATTCAGCGCCAGGATGCTGCTCGAAAATACACCGAAGCGTTTACCGGGATCGAGGATATCGATACCCCTTATGGAAATTGCAGTGGCGAATCTTTTATTTGTGATACTTGCGACTGTCATGTTTTTCATCAATATACTTTGAAGATAACCAATGGAAAAAGGGATGCCCTGGTAAAGCACCTTCAGGAAAAGGAAATTCCCTGTGGTGTTTATTATCCTATTCCGTTGCACAGTCAGAAAGCCTATAAAGACGAACGTTATAACGAAGATGACTTTGAAGTGACCAACCAATTGGTGAAAGAAGTGATCTCGTTACCCATGCATACCGAACTGGACGACGAGCAGATTGACTACATTACAAAAACCGTCATTGACTTTGTTACGAACTAACTTCCTAACCAGCCAAAACCTATGAAAAAAGTGCTTGTAACCGGTGGACTTGGCTATATAGGTTCGCATACGGTCGTATCACTCCAACACGCGGGTTATGAGGTGTTGGTTGTCGATGATCTTTCCAATGCCGAATTGAGTGTTCTGGACGGAATCGAAGCCATTACAGGGGTGAAACCAGATTTCCAAAAACTGGATCTCCGAGTCAAAGCCGACCTTGAAGATTATTTTAAATGGAATTCGTTCGATGGGATCATCCATTTTGCGGCGAGCAAAGCAGTGGCCGAAAGCGTTGAAAATCCACTGCTGTACTATGAGAACAACCTGCATTCGCTGGTTTATCTTCTTCAGCAATGCAATAAACACAGCTTGTCTAATTTTATTTTCAGTTCTTCCTGCACGGTGTATGGAGAACCGGATGAGCTTCCCATCACGGAGGATGCCCCTGTAAAAAACGCGCTGTCGCCTTATGGGAATACGAAACAAATAAGTGAAGAAATAATCTTCGATACCTGCGCCGCAGGCGATCTGCGATCCATTTCACTGCGATATTTCAATCCCATTGGAGCGCATGATTCTGCAGAAATAGGAGAATTACCCAAGGGAACTCCACAAAACCTGGTTCCCTTTATCACACAGACCGCTGCAGGAATTCGGAAGGAATTGTCGGTTTTTGGCAATGACTATCCCACTCCCGACGGAAGTTGCATTCGCGATTATATCCATGTCATGGACCTTGCAGAGGCCCATGTGGTTGCTCTGGAACGACTCATGAACAATCAAAACGAAGAGTCCTACGAAGTTTTCAATTTAGGAACGGGAAAAGGAAGCTCTGTATTGGAGGTGGTAAAAGCCTTTGAAAATGTCACCGGTAAGGAGTTGAATTACAAATTGGTCGACCGGCGGCCTGGTGATGTAACCGCTGTTTATGCCGATATCCGGAAGGCGAATGAGAAGTTGGGATGGACAGCAAAACGCAGCATGGATGAAGCACTTGCTTCTGCCTGGCAATGGGAAAAGAAAATTCGTGGATTATCATAAGGAATTCTTTGGGTCCTGTGCGAATCCCTTGTGGACTCTGCGGTTAAATTAATTTGAATATAGATTTTATGAAACTAACATTCTTTTGTCTCGCTATCTTATTGACTACGCTTCTTCCTGCCCAAGACATCTACCTCCATTGCGGCAAACTCATCGACACCGAACAAGGAAAAGTCCTGAGTAATAAAACCATTGTCGTTTCAGGGAAAACCGTACAACGCATTGAAAATGGCTTTGTAAACCCATCCACTTCCGAAGATAAAGTGATCGACCTGAGATCGAAGACCGTAATGCCCGGCCTGATCGATATGCATGTTCATTTGGAAAACGAGACCAATCCAAATCGGTATCTGCAAAAATTCACCCTAAACGATGCAGATGTAGCGCTCAATGCAGCCTATTTTGCCAAAAAGACGTTGATGGCTGGTTTCACCACGGTGCGGGATCTGGGTGGCAGTGGTGTCAATGTAGCCCTGGGTAAAGCAATAGCCGAGGGTAAGGTTCCGGGCCCTCGAATTTTCACGGCTGAAAAGGCCATTGGCACGACCGGTGGACATGCAGATCCCACCAACGGACGCAAAAAGGAACTGATGGGAGATCCTGGACCCATGGAAGGAGTGATCAATGGGGAAGATGATGCACGAAAGGCAGTTAGGCAGCGATACAAAAATGGCGCCGACTGGATAAAGATCACGGCTACCGGGGGCGTATTAAGCGTGGCTAAGAGCGGTCAGAACCCTCAATTTACCCAGGAAGAGGTAAACGAGATCGTAAAGACCGCCAGGGAGTATGGAATGAAGGTAGCGGCACATGCCCATGGAGTAGAAGGGATGCAGCGAGCCATTCGAGCAGGGGTAACTACCATTGAACATGGTTCATTGATGGACAAAAAGACTGCTGCGCTTATGAAAGAATACGGGACCTACCTGGTACCTACCATTTCGGCTGGGAAATTTGTAGCGATCAAAGCTAAGGAGGAAGGTTATTATCCGGCTATTATAGTACCTAAGGCCTTGGAAATTGGCTCTAAGATCCAGAATATGTATGCCATGGCCTATAAAGAAGGTGTAAAGATCGCTTTTGGCACGGATGCCGGGGTATTTCCGCATGGTGAGAACGGTAAGGAATTTGGTTTTATGGTTGAAGCTGGGATGCCTGCCATGGAAACGATTCAGAGCGCTACCATCGTCAATGCAGAGGTCCTTGATATGAAAGGCAAACTGGGAATTCTAAGAGGAGGTTACCTGGCAGATATTATTGCTGTGAACGATGACCCAACCCAAAATATCGATACCATGGAAGAGGTCGTGTTTGTGATGAAGGAGGGGAAGGTCTACAAGCACAACTGATGAATTTTGAATAGGTCTGAGGCCAAAATCCATCGAAACTGTCAACGATAAATCAAAAACCAATTCACTTAAATGGAGTCACAAAATGAAAAGCGCAGGTTTCTACTGGTGGCCGTTTCTGTCACACTCGTAATTGTAACCAGCGTTGGTGTTTACCTCATGAATGGTCCGTCCTCCGGATCACTCTACAACGAATACTACAGTACATCCGATCTCCCATCCCTTGTTCAACGTAATGTTGAAAGTACGACCCTTGAAGAGGCCACCCTCGAATTTGAAGGGGGAGACTTTGGTGATGCACTGGTACTCTACGAAAAATACCGCATGGAAACCCCGGAACCGAGACCCGAAGCCTATCTCTATGAAGGGATGTCCCAACTGGAACTGGATGATTTTGAGGGGGCGGTCAAATCATTCGATCGCTTTATAAATTCGAATTCCGTAGACCGTTTAAAAGGACTTTGGTTTAAAGCGCTGGCTTATCTTAAAGCAGAAGACATCCAAAACGCCCGTGCAATTTTATCGAATATCACCGAGGATTCCTCCAACTTCAATTACCAAAAAGCTCGCGAGCTTCTGGAAAAACTCAATTAAACCACGGCCTTTTCTGTTTCCATCTCCCGGTCTACTTTTTTTACCAACCCCTGAAGCACATTGCCGGGTCCTACCTCGATGAATTTGGTAGCTCCATCGGAGATCATATTTTGCATACTCTGTGTCCATTTTACAGGAGCGGTGAGCTGCGCGATCAAATTTTTCTTCATTTCTGAAGGATCCGTAACCGCCGTGGTGCTTACATTTTGATAGATTGGACAGGCCGGAGCCGTAAAAGCGGTAGCTTCAATAGCGGCAGCCAATTCTTCGCGGGCTGGCTCCATTAACGGACTGTGAAAAGCACCACCCACCGGAAGGATAAGAGCTCGTCTTGCGCCGGCTTCTTTCAATGCCTCACATGCTGCATTGACAGCTTCTACCTCCCCGCTTATTACCAATTGTCCCGGACAATTGTAGTTTGCTGGAACAACAATTCCGGCTGTCTGGGCGCAGATGGATTCTACAATACCGTCGTCTAGACCCAGCACAGCTGCCATGGTCGAAGGTTTTATCTCACAGGCTTTTTGCATAGCCAGGGCTCTTTTGTAAACTAAATTCAGTCCATCGGTGAAGGTGATGGTTCGGTTGGCGACCAGGGCAGATAGTTCACCCAAAGAATGCCCCGCTACCATATCGGGTTTAAAAGAGTCTCCCATGACCTCCGCCAAAATAGTGGAATGTAGAAAAATAGCTGGTTGAGTTACTTTCGTTTGTTTGAGGTCGTCTACATCGCCTTCGAACATGATCTTGGTGATTTCAAAGCCCAACACCTCATTGGCCTGGTGGAAAAGTTCTTTTGCACGAGCAGAAGAATCATAAAGATCCTGTCCCATACCACTAAATTGAGCCCCTTGTCCAGGGAAGACGTATGCTTTCATCGATCGGTTAATTTTAGTTCGGCAAAAATAAGACTTTAAATTAAGAGTAGGCAGCCAGGATAGAAGTTACCCTATTGAGGTATCCCTTTCCGAAGAGATTGAGATGAACCAGCAAATAGTACAGTTGCCAGATTGGGATTCGCTCCTTCCAATCGCCTGGTAAAGGAAATAGTTCGTCGTACATTTCGAATACCGCATTGGGAAAACCACCAAAAAGCATCATCATGCCCAGGTCCATTTCGCGTGATGCAAAGGCAACAGCAGGATCAATGAGGACTGGCTCTCCCATAGTTGAGACAAGATAATTACCGTTCCACAGATCACCATGTACCAAAGCCGCCGGTTCTTCTGGGATGAGCTGGGTGATGTTCTTATAGAACATGTTGAGATCTGGAAATTTGAATCCTTTGTCCATCGCTAGTTCAATTTGAGGCTCCAATCGCTGAGAAATATAAAAAGTGGCCGCTGAATCATGGAATTCGTTGTATTGAGGCAGACTTCCTATATAATTTGAATGGTCCAAACCGAATTGGTCTGCCGAATTTTGATGCAACCTAGCTAACTTTTGAGCAAAGGATTCCCAAAACCGAGGTCCTTGACTACCAGAAGGAATAAAATCCATGATGAGATATTCATAGTCATCTACGATCCCGGTATAGCTAACTGCAGGGATGTCGAATGCTTTTGCTTCCAACAACAACTTCAGGCCCTCAGCTTCTGCTTCGAACATACCTGGAAAGCGTCTGGCCAAATTAAGTTTGATCACGAAGGACCCATTTATGGTTTCCAGTAAGTATACCTCATTGATATCGCCGCCCGTCAACGGTTTTATGTCGTTGAGTTCCAAAGCATGCCGGAGGCCGATCTTTTGAATTAAAGAAGTCACGATCAAAGTATGTGTTTACTTTCTTAACCAGGTCTCATAAGTGAAGGCATATTGATGTCTTTCGTCGGTATCGTGAAAAACACTATCTACCAGTTGCCAGTTATCTTTTGAAAATTTAGGGAAGAACGCATCTGCCTCAAAAGTCCCATGTACCCGGGTAAGTTCTATTTTTTGGGCTACTTCAAGGCCTAATTTGTAGATCTCTCCACCCCCTATGATAAACGGTTGGGGATCTCCCGTAATTTTTTCCAATGCGGCTTTCAGCGAATGAACCACCAAAGCACCTTCCTTTTTATAGTCGGTATTTCGGGTGATCACAATATGGGTTCGATTAGGCAATGGTTTTGGGAACGATTCGAACGTTTTCCTGCCCATAATAATGTGGTGCCCGGTAGTGATTTGTTTGAAGCGTTTAAAATCGTCGGGCAGGTGCCAAACCAGTTCGTTGTCCTTGCCAAGCTCGTTGTTCTCCCCGGCAGCGGCAATTATGGTGATCATGCTTCTTCCGGAGGTAATGGATCCATGGGATCGAGGGACTTCTTTTTTTTTACTTCTTCGGAAATCACTTCTTTTCTCACATCTTTCTCAAGTTCTGCAATTCGAGCTTCCTGTTTTGCCTTCAATTTTTCAATTTGCCGGTCTTCCCATTCCTTTCCCATGAACTTACTCATTAGGAATACATTGAGCAGATGGACCAAAAACAGCATGGCCCATATCAGGATAGCCCAAACAAACCAATTTTCAATAAAGAAGTCCTTACCAATTCCCAATACAGGATTAATGATGATGAGTATCACCGAACCTGCCAGGAATACTATGAAGTGAAGCATCAAGCGTTTCTTTTGATTTACTCGTGCTCTGGCATATTGGTATTGCTCCCGTTGCTCAGGATCGATTCTATCTTTTTTGCTAGTTTTTGAAAACATAGTTAGCTACTTTTAATACCGTAAAAATACCATTTTTTGAGCTGAATGAAAGATTTAAAAGCGCAATTTCCAGTCACTCAAGACCATACCTACCTCAATACAGCCTCCTGTGGTTTACTCTCCGAATCACTGGTGAATTGGCGCGCTGAGCATGACCGGAAGTTGATGCGCGGTGGCAGTTTGTTCCGTGATTTGCACAAAGCTCATATCAGCGAAATTCGTAGCGGAGTGGCAAATTTCTTTTCAACTACCGAAGATACGGTAGCGCTGGTTCCAAATTTTTCCTTCGGACTCAACAGCTTATTGGACGGACTTCCGTCGAGCGATAAGGTACTTTTATTGAAAGGCGACTATCCCTCTGTTAACTGGGCGGTTGAGCACCGTGATTTCCATGTTTGTTACGCAGATATTGATGAAAACCTGGAAGATAATATTGTCCGGATAATAGAAGCGGAACATCCGGATATATTCGCATTCAGTGTGGTGCAATACATCAGCGGACTGAAGATCGACCTGGATTTTTTGAAGAAGCTCAAAACAGCATACCCGAATATGCTTTTCCTCGCCGATGGAACACAGTTTTTAGGCACGACTCAATTCAATTTTAACGAAAGTAGCATCGATGTAATTGGCGCCAGTTCGTACAAATGGTTATTGGGGGGCTATGGGAATGGTGTTTTTTTAATCAACAAAGACGCCCAGGATCGTATTCATCCCCGGACCATTGGTTTCAATTCGGCCGATGCACAATTCAGCAAACAGAACGAGATCGAATTTGTGGGGCGTTTGGAACCAGGTCACCAGGATACCTTGAATTATGGTAGTTTGTGGGAATCCATCCAATTTTTAAATGCCCTGGGGATGGAGCATATTGAAGCTCATCTTGCTCAACTGTCCCAGAAAGCACGGGCGGCTTTTCAAGATCGCGGATTACTGTCCAAAATGGCGATGCAGCGGACGAATCATTCTACCATTTTTAATTTGAAAGGAGACAGGGAGCTTCTTCAGAAATTAAATGAAGCACACATCATCACATCGTATCGAGGCAAGGGCATTCGCGCGAGTTTTCATTTTTATAATACAGAAGAAGATCTCCAAAAGCTGTTGGAAGTTTTCGATCGCTAGACTTACTGGATGACCTCAATACCTTTCCAAAATGCAATGTAACCTTCAATGGCCTTGGCGGCCTCCGATGTATGAGGATAATACCAGGCGGCATCGTGGTTGGTCTCATCATTCACTTCAATGGAATAGTAGGAGGCTTCCCCTTTCCAGGGACAATGGGTGTGAGATTTACTTGGTCGAAAGAACTCTTTATGGATGGTATCGGGTGGGAAGTAATGGTTGTTTTCGACAACGACAGTGCAATCACTTTCTGCCAGCACTATGTCTTTCCAGATGGCTTTCATAATTGATACTTTTAAATAGTACTTCGGAATGCATAATTCCTATACAACTTATTTGAATCCTCGAAGCTGGTTTCTATACGCAAGCCAGATTGTTCGGCCAGCCATTCTATGGTGCGATCGTCATATTTCTGGGAGATTTCGGTATGGATGCTTTCCCAGGCCTCAAAATCTACGATCAATTCCAATTCGTCAATGATCACCTGTTGTTGCTTGGTAGATACCAGGTAACTTTTGGCTGTTCCACTTTCCGGATCATAGACTTCCCAGTGTTTGAAATGATCCAGGTCGAAATTGCCTCCCAATTCCGAATTTATTCTCGATAACAGGTTCTTATTAAAGGCGGCTGTAACTCCGGCCGGATCGTTGTATGCATCCAGGATGGTCTGTGGATCTTTTTTCTGGTCGAAGCCAACGAACAGCAGGTCGTCTTTATTCATACATCCTCCAATTCCCTTTAGAAATTCAATGGCCTTTGGATGAAGTAAGTTTCCAATATTCGATCCTAAAAATAAGATCACTTTTTTTCGTTGATTGGATTTCTGAAGTCGGTCTAAAACTTCAAAATAACTTCCTATTTCAGCGCTAACATCCAACTTGGGCAGCTCGTTCTTTAAACTTGACTCCAAATTTTGGATGGCGTTTTCGCTGATATCGATGGGCTTGTAGGAGAAATTATTGCCATTGTCCATCAAGTATTGCAGAAGCACTTTGGTTTTCTTGCCATCTCCGGCTCCCAGTTCGATGAGGTCAAAACCATCTTCAGCTTCAAAAAGTGCGCAAATCTCTCTTTTGGATCTTTGGAAAATTTCGAATTCGGCGTTGGTGAGGTAGTACTCTGGCAATTTCATGATTTCCTGGAATAATCTATCTCCTTGGGAATCGTAAATGTATTTTGAGAGCAGGAATTTTGGGTGAGCGGTCAGGCCCTGGTAAACGTCTTTCTTGAATTCGCTATCGATTAATGTGGAAATGCTATGATCCATAAGTGGGGGTAGTCGTAGTTATCTCGCCAACCTTAATCCGGTATATTGCCAGCGAATTGAAGGTTGAAAAAAATTCCGGTAAGAAGGTCTAATGTGATTATTGGGACTGGCAATCGAGGAGCCTCTCAGCACCTTTTGATTGACCATGAATTTCCCGTTGTATTCACCAATGGCACCGGGAGCTTTGCTATAGCCTGGATAGGGCAGATAGGCACTTTCGGTCCACTCCCATCGGGATCCCCGTTTTAAATGGGAATGCGCTGCTTCCCATTCAAATTCAGTGGGTAGTCGTGCTCCTTTCCATTGTGCGTAGGCATATGCCTCGTAGTAAGAAATATGCGTGACGGGAGTATCTTCTTCAAGTTTCTGCAAGCCTTGCAATGTATAGTGATGCCATACACCGTCGATTTTATGCCAATACATGGGTCGATCGATCTTATTTTCCTGAATCCAGTCCCATCCGTCGGCATGCCAGTGGGCAAAATTCATATATCCCCCGGATTCCATAAATTCAAGGTATTCACCATTGGTGACCAGTTGTTTCGAAATCTTATATTCATGAAGATACACTTTGTGTCGCCCTAGCTCATTATCGTAGCAGAATCCTGGCCCATCATGACCAATTTCATAAACTCCTTCATTCATCTGGACCCAATCTTCCATTTGATCTAATGAGGGATGCTCTTTGAACGAATCGTTGTATTTGGGAAGAAGCGGGTTATTTCCAAGGATGTATTTGATATCTGTCAGCAATAATTCCTGGTGCTGTTTCTCATGTTGAATTCCCAGCATAAGGATCTCTTCTACAGCCTGGGATATACCATTTTCAAGCAACTCTTTCAGCTCGTTGGTCACATAATGGCGATAGTCGTATACTTTCGCAACTCCCGGTCGAGAAAGATTTCCTCGATCACTACGTACCACTCGTTTTCCCACCGATTCATAATAACTATTGAATACAAAGCTAAAGTCTGGGTGGAACAGTTCGTAATTTGGTTTGTGATCTTTCAGAATAAATTCTTCAAAGAACCAGCTGGTATGTCCAAGATGCCATTTTGGAGGAGAGACATCTGGATGAGGTTGTACGACGTAGTCTTCTATTTCCAGCGGTTTGCAAAGGCTCTCTGTACGGAGTCGGGTTTCCAGGAACAAGGCAACCAGGTTTTCGGTTTTGATCATAAAAAAAAGTGCCAACTTTTGTGGTTGGCACTCAAATATACAAAATCTTGCTTCCGAAAATGTTTACGTCATGTTAAGACTTATTTTCCTGTTTTGAAGGTGATAGGAACTGTGTACATGATTGCTCGTGGCTTTCCGGCCATCATTCCAGATTTAGCCATTTTTGGAATAGTCATGATATTTCTCTTGGCCTCATCCTGCAATAATTTGCTTCCGCCACTCACGCTTTTAATGGTAACGGTTCCGGATTCGGTGATGTGAAATTGAACGACCACTCTTCCCTGGTCGTTTCTTTTGTAAGCTTCGGCAGGATACTTGAAATTCTTTCCAATGTGCTGCGCTAATTTTTGTTTGAAACAAGCGTCGATACTCGATCCTCGTTTTCCTTCACATCCCGGCCATACCGGGGCGATCTCTTTTGTGGTTAAGGTGTTCTTATTGACGGAACCCCATTCCTGGGAAGTCATAAGAGTAGTCACAAGTAGGCATAGGACAATTAGTAAATTCTTCATACGATAAATTTGGGTTAAACCGCTACAATTCCTTTGATATGTGGATGCGGATTATAATCCACGAGTTTAAAGTCATCAAATTTGAAGCCAAATATATCCTTTACTTCCGGATTTAGCAACATTTTTGGCAAAGGACGTGGATCTCTTGATAGCTGAAGCTCAATTTGTTCGTAGTGATTGCTGTAAATATGGGCATCTCCAAAGGTGTGAATAAAGTCTCCCGGTTGGTATCCACAAACCTGTGCCATCATTAGGGTAAATAGGGCATAGGACGCTATATTGAAGGGAACACCCAGGAATATGTCTGCGCTTCGCTGGTACAACTGACAAGACAACTTACCGTCGGCCACATAAAACTGAAAAAAAGCATGACAGGGAGGTAGTGCTGCCTTGCCCTGGGCGATATTTTCTGAAAACGTAACCGATGTATCAGGTAATACACTGGGATTCCAGGCGCTAACCAACATGCGCCGGCTGTCCGGATTGTGTTTCAACGTATGAATTATTTCCTTGATCTGGTCGATCTCCTCACCGTTCCAGTTCCGCCATTGATGACCATAAACAGGGCCTAAATCCCCATTTTCATCGGCCCATTCGTTCCAGATCCGCACGCCGTTTTCCTGCAGATATTTTACATTGGTATCTCCATTCAGAAACCACAACAATTCGTAAATAATCGATTTTAGATGTAATTTCTTGGTGGTTACCATGGGGAAGCCTTCACTTAGGTCGAATCGCATTTGATAACCAAAGACACTTTTTGTCCCGGTTCCGGTACGATCGCTCTTTTCGTTCCCCTCGTTGAGGACATGCTTTATTAGGTCGTGGTATTGCTTCATCTTCAATCTGATTTGTGGGCTAAAAATAAAAAAGAACCTCAAGTTAAAGAACCAGTTTTGCAGGGATTTATTATGAAGTTATCAACCTTTTTTTATCCTATGATCATTCCTGCAATGGTCGCAGAGATTAACGAAGCAATAGACCCTCCCAGCAAGGCCCGCATTCCAAATTTGGAAAGTAAGGTTCGTTGGCCAGGTGCCAGGGAACCAATGCCGCCGATTTGAATTCCAATCGAAGCAAAGTTTGCAAAGCCACACAACATATAGGTTGCCATGATAATGGACTTTTCATTATTGAGATGTACGGTGTTCGCTACATTCTTCAAGTCGGCTAACTGAATGTAACCCACAAATTCGCTGGCTACCAATTTGATACCTAATAATTGACCCATCATCATGATATCTTCGGAAGGAACTCCAATGAGCCACATGAGTGGTGCGAACACATGC
>JABDNM010000130.1 GCA_013043825.1 Flavobacteriaceae bacterium | reverse complement strand
TACCAGAGGTCTGAATTTCCCAGCGTACCCGGCATGTCGGAAGCAAAATAAAGTCGTTTTTCGTCCTTACTTAGTGTAGGATGTGAAGTAGAATAGTGGTTACTATTGAAGGGAAGTTCTTCTACATTCCCCCAGACTTCACCATCTGAACTAGTCGCTCTATATAATTTCAGCTTGATCGTATTCCTACTATCGCTCCCGGTTCTACCTCCCAGGAAATTATTTCGCGTAAAGTACATAGTACGCCCGTCTTTAGTAAAAGCCGGTGATGCGTCGTGATACTTTGTATTGATATCCCCTGCTAATTCCCTCGCATTCGATAGAGTTCCATCCTCGGCCATATCGGCGATGAATAAATCCAGGTACGGCAGGTTGTTCCAATTGTGTTTTCCAAAATGATCTATATCCTTTGATGAAGCTGAAAAGACGAGTTTATCATTGAAATATGCAGGCCCAAAATCGGAATACTTCGAATTGGTTTCCACACTTTCAACAACATATTTGGAAGGTTGCAGTCCGAGCTCCTTAAGAAAATCCGGATCATCATAAAAAACATCATCCTTTGGGAGTTCTCCGCCCATGCTTAAAAACTTTTCCATGAGCTCATTCGCTTTGTCAAGACTTTCTGCACTTTTCATAGACTGGGCAGCACGATAGTAGAATTCGGTATCATACTCTGCCGGATAAGTATCCAACAGTTTGCCATACCAACGTGCAGAGGAAATATAATCCCCGTTGAAATAATAGGTATCTCCCAAGCGCTCGTAAATTTCCGCTGAGTGATAACCATGTTCAACGACTTTCAGATACACTTTTTGAGCATCTATATAATCGTAATTTTCAAAATCTTTGTTTGCTGTGGCTACTCTCTGTTTAGTTTGCGCAATAAACTGACCTGAAAAGATCAGCGAGAGCAAGAGCACTGTAATGGTACTTTTTAGATTCATTTTTTTTCGCTTCAATCATGTTAATTGGTTACAGTCGGTTGGAGAGTTAATTAGGTTTAATTGCTTGTCTTGTAAGAAACTAGCTACGTAAAGATAGGCAAGAATAACCATAGCGTTGCATAATTTTTGTTGGTTTTCGTCAATCGATATACAAACATCGATGAAGTGTGCGAAACAGGGGGTATTTTGTAATAATTTGTAAGACAATCATCTACGTGTATACACGTAATTTCTTTATTTATCAGTGTTAAGTAACTATTAAGTTGTAGGAATAATTACCCATTTCTTTACAAAATTTTTTGATCGGTTCATTTTTGGAACCATAAGAAGATTTGGTATAAAAAAAGCGCTTCATTGTGTGAATGAAGCGCTTGGTTTGCTTTGTTTTTCTCTGTTTAATTCTGAATAATAAACATTGATCTTCTATTGAGCTGATGTGCCTCCTCGGTACATTTCACTCCATTGGAACATTCGTTCTGCAGTCGCTTCTCTCCATATCCCTTGGCCGAAAGCCTGTTCTTGGCGATGCCTTGATCCACCAACCAGTTCAGGGTCGATTGTGCCCGCTTCTCGGAAAGGGCTTCGTTATAGGCATCGTTCCCCCGTGAATCGGTATGAGATTCGATATGGATAATAAGCTGCGGGTACTGGCGCATGGCTGCCAGTATCTTGGCAAGCTCTATGGCCGCATCCGGCCGGATGTTATAGCGGTCAAAGTCGAAATAGATCGGCTGAAGGCTTAATCTGCATCCCAGGTCGTTGGCAGGACAAGGATCGCACTCGAGGGCTACCGGTACGTTGATCACACCCGTCTGCTCTGGCGTGGCCACAAGCTCTTCCTTGTACTCGCATTCATCGGCCTTGGCCCGTACGATATACTGAGAGCCACAATCGGCCGTCTGGGTAAACATATAGGTGCCATCTGCAGCTGCAGTTACCATCTCGAGCTCCCGGTTGTTACTATCTAACAAGATGACCGTTGCCCCAGGAAGGGTCTCCCCTGTCTGTGCGTTGGTGATGGTACCCCCAATGGTGATCTCACACTTCTCTCTTACTATATAGATGTCATCGGCCACACTACCGCGTTTGCCATCCCTGTTGGAGGATAGATATCCCAGGCGTTTGTCTTCCTGAATGATAAAGCCAAAGTCGTCCTTGTTGGAGTTGGCCGGCTTACCAAGATTGCTGATCTCCCCGGGAAGACCACCGGCACTTAGCGGGGTCACATAGATGTCCAGACCCCCCAGACCCGATCTACCGTCGGAAGAGAAATATAAATTGTTCTGCTTACTAATAAAAGGAAAACTCTCACGAGCCTCGGTGTTAATTCGCGGACCCAGGTTAACCGGACTACCATAACTGCCATCGGCGTTGATATCCACATACCACAGATCGCTCAAGGGAATCGTTTTCTCATCATCGGGACGTAGTTTCAAGGATCCAGGCATATCGGAAGAAAAATACAAACGCTTCTCATCCACACTCAGGGCCGGGTGGGCCACGGAGTAGTTATCGCTGTTAAAAGGTAGTTCCACGATCCTGCCCCAGGTATTATCTGCCGTCTTGGTCGCCTTGTATAACTTAAGACGAATGGTCTTGTTCTTATCACGACCCTTTTTGCCATCTATAAAATTGTTACGTGTAAAATAAACCGTATTGCCATCTTTGGTAAAGGACGAAGAGGACTCATGATAGCGCGTGTTGATCGCACCCGAAAGCGGCTGTACGTTCGACAGGGAACCATCCGGGGCCATATCGGCCACAAACAGATCCAAAAATGGCTGCTCGTTCCACTGGTGGTTTTTTATCCCTTCAGTATTGAGGGCCGAAGAAGCAAAAACCAGCTTGTCCTGGTAGTAAGAAGGACCAAAATCTGATGCCTCGGTATTGATCGTCACCTTCTCAACCTCATAGCCCTTGGCACTAAAGGCAATACTCTTTAGATAATCCGGATCGTCCAT
>JABDNM010000121.1 GCA_013043825.1 Flavobacteriaceae bacterium | reverse complement strand
GCTTGTAGTTGAACATCCCTGCAAAAAGCACCCCCGGGAAGCTTTCTCCATAGGTGTTGTTCTCGCGTACGGTGCCGTTGTAGTAGCGGCGGCTGCGCTCCAGGTTCTCTTCAATCTCGTTCAGCTTTTCCTGCAGCTGGATAAAGTTGGTATTGGCTTTCAGGTCCGGGTAGGCTTCCCCCAGCGCGAAAATACTACGCAGGGTTTGCTGCAGGGCGTTTTCTGCTTTTATTTGTCCGTTGATATCATCACTGGGCACGGCCATGGCGGCATTCCGGGCTTTGACCACATTTTCCAGGGTGGTTTTTTCGTGGGCGGCGTAGCCTTTTACGGTTTCCACCAGGTTGGGGATGAGGTCGTAGCGCCGTTTAAGGGCCACATCGATATTGCTCCAGCCGTCTTTTACGGTGTTTCGGTTGCGCACAAAGCGGTTGAATACGGAAATGGAAAACAGGACCAGCACCAGGAGCAGGCCAAGAAGGATGAATAGATACAACATAACAGGATTGGTTAGAAGTTTATCATTTTCAGTAATTACCGGGTTTTTCAGTAATACACTCAAAATGAATAACTAAGATACGTTGTTTTGAAAAACTATCCACATAATTCCAGGCCGGGTTTTCCCTGTTTTTTGATATACAGCCTCCTGGTTCCTAACTCATTCAAACCACGTTTCTGGCGTTAATTCCTACAAATAATGCTATGATTCATTCTTTTTTCTTACAAAATAAATCCACTTTAACCGATATAACTGTTCTTTTGTCGAATACATTTGAAATCTGATTTACATTTTTTGGCACTAACTATATGTAATTGTTAGTTTTGCGCCTGATAAACCCCAAATTATCATCAAAATGAAAACATCTACTTATGTAATCCTCGTATTTTTGCTATGTATTGGTACCACTGTATTCTCACAGGTTGGTATTGGAACAACTTCCCCGAAAAGCATCATTGACATTCCGGCAACAAATCAGGCGACTCCCTCGAGTACCGACGGTTTGCTTATTCCGCGCATCGATGCATTTCCCGCTACAAACCCAGGAGCAGACCAAAATGGGATGCTCGTTTTTTTAACTACGAATGTGGGAACCTATGAAGTTGGATTTCATTATTGGGATCATCCAAATACCCAATGGGTTGGTATTGGAACCGAAGAATGGAAAAAAGGAGTGAACACGGGCGGAGATGATCTAATCTATGCTACACGGGCAAAAAATACTGGCACAGACATGGTTATAACCAATGACGGACGCATTGGATTTGGTACCAGTGATCCGGTAGAACGGTTTGAGTTCAGGGGCCCGGGTGATAATGATTTTCAAATTACCAGTGCCAATACTAATCCGCCGAATTTTATTTTGTACAATACCGGTGGAACTATAGATGTGCCTACCCCACTTGCTGCTAACCAGGAAATAGGGGCCATGGTGATTAAAACCCATGATGGTACTGGAGTGAGGGAAAATGGGGGTGTCCGGTTTTATATGGATGGTTCTCCTTCTGCTGGAAGCGTTCCATCAAAATTTGTGGTGAGTACCGTTCCCAATGGTTCTACAAGTCAGATTCAACGAATCGTAGTAAGAAGTAATGGAAATATGGGTATTAGTGAATCCAATCCTACGGCTACACTTCACCTTAGAGCGGGCACTGCCACGGCGGGATCTGCTCCTATAAAATTAACGTCAGGGACTAACTTATCTACTCCCGAAGCCGGAACCATCGAATACGACGGGAGCAATTTATATTTCACGCCTACCACCAGCAGACAGGTTGTGATGATGGGATATACCAATACAGTCTCGTTGAGTTTTCCTTCTATTGCCACAAATAGTTATGCCGATCGAACCATAACGGTAACCGGCGCAGCTCTTGGCGATACCTGTTCCTGTGCACCGAATGG
This sequence comes from Flavobacteriaceae bacterium, assembly GCA_013043825.1. Lineage (GTDB taxonomy): Bacteria > Bacteroidota > Bacteroidia > Flavobacteriales > Flavobacteriaceae > Aureisphaera. The sequence continues at coordinate 3,915 of JABDNM010000121.1, read as the reverse complement.
CGCCATTGAACCCGGCCTTGCATGGAATTGCTTCGTAAGTGCTGCCAATACCGTTACAGTGAGGATGGCAAATGTTCAAGGCTCGAGCATAAATCCGGCGGCTAGGAGCTGGAAAGTGAATGTGATCAAATAAATTCCCTTCCGAAAGACAATAAACCTCAACATCAGATTTATAAGATGGTTGAGGTTTAATTTTTTGAGCTAAAATGTAGGTTAAGGCATACTGTTTGGCTTGAAAATCTAAACAAGAACAAAAAAGATCTTCTTTACTCGTCGCAGCTTTTATAGATTCGGAAGTATAAAATCTTAAATCCCTTTAACACTTCCGCTCAAAACCGTTAAAGCTGTGCTAAACCCCTGTAAATACTTGCATTTCCACCTGCTCGATGTTATATTAAGGTAAATGAATGTTTAACCATTAAAACTTTAAAATATATATGAAAACGACTATAGAAAAAGCAAAAGAAAATGTACATGAGAACGTAGTAAGCAGTTTGCAGGACCTCCTGAAACGCACTTACGACGCCGAGGCCGGATACAAAAAGGCCATGGAAAATGCCAACAGCGATCATTTGGTGCAATTTCTAAAAAGTCGGGCAGCTCAGCGCGCTCAGTTCGCCAATGAACTCGACCATGAGCTAAGAAGATTGAACGAATCACCCGTCGAAAGTGGAAGCACCAAAGCAGCCTTACACCGTAGTTGGATAGACGTAAAGTCCTTTGTAAGCAGCTCGACCGATGAGGCCATCCTGGAAGAATGCATCCGCGGCGACAAAGCTAGCCTGGAAACGTACCAGGATATACTGAAGGATCAGAACTTCAGTCCGGAAACCACCCGCATGCTGAATGAGCAAATGATGCGCGTGAAAAACAGCCTGGACGAAGTGAAGCGCCTGGAAGACATCGAAGAAACGATGAACGCCTAGTACTTCAAACAGCAATCATACAAACCGGAAGTTTAGCTTCCGGTTTTTTTATGCGCCAGTTCCTACCGCCCGCAATCGTTTTCGGTTGGTTTTAGTATGAATTCATACCAAAAATTTATGGGGCTGTGCTATTTTAATTACCTTTATTCTCCTTGATTTCCCGGCATGCAGCAAACCAAACTAGTACGATTTCAGCAACAGGTATTGTCCAAATACCAGATCTACAACAGCATTTTTATGACGCTGCCCTTCGACGCAATTACCCAAACCGGGGTGTTGCTTCCCCTCTTCCAGGAGGTGTGTGAAGAGGGTTTTAAACTGGGTGCGAATCCTACCGAGATCGTCAATTCGTTTTTCAGCAAATACCAGGAGGAGCGCAGCGACGAGCAGCGCACCAACCTGCTGTTCCGCTTTATACAGTACATCGAACGCCAGGTCGTGCTCTTCGATGCCATCGAGGAGGCCACTTTCGCCATTATCAACAACATGGACGGAAGAGGTACCCTGCGCAACGTTCGTGAAGAAGCCGAAGCGCGTAATATGAAGGAGGAGCTTCAAAAATACCTGGAGCGCTTTAAGGTGCGCCCCGTTCTCACGGCCCACCCTACGCAATTTTATCCGGGGCCGGTGCTGGGGATCATCACCGACCTGGGTAAGGCCATCGAAAAGAACAAGCTGGACCAGATCAAATCCCTGCTGGCACAGTTGGGTAAAACGCCCTTTTTCAAAAAGCAAAAACCCACCCCCTACGACGAGGCGGTGAGCCTTATCTGGTACCTGGAAAACGTGTTCTACGAGAGTATCAGCTCGATCTATTCCTATGTAAAAAGCAATATTTTCGACGGGCAGCCACTGGAAAACCAGGTGATCAACCTGGGCTTCTGGCCGGGGGGAGACCGGGATGGGAATCCCTTTGTAACCACAGAGATCACCCTGAAAGTGGCCGATCGCCTGAGACGAACATTACTGAAAAACTACCACAAAGATCTTCGGAAATTACGCCGCCGTATCACCTTTAAAGGGGCCGAACCCCTGGTGATCGAACTGGAGGCCGATGTGTATCGCCACCTCACCCTGCCCAATGAACGGGCGACGCTCACTTCAGCAAATATGCTGGAGCGACTGGAAGCCATCAGGAAAATATTGATCGAGGCACATGACGGGCTATTTAAAGACAAGGTAGAGGACCTCATCAATAAGGTACATCTCTTCGGAATGCATTTCGCCTGCCTGGATATCAGGCAAGATTCCCGGGTGCATTCTCACGTGATGACACACATCGCGGCCCAGCATCCGAAGCTTTTCAACAAATCGTATGAGTCCCTTTCTGAAAAACAAAAAATCGATGCGCTCTCTAAACTCACCGGCTCCATCGAACCCATTTCCCTGGAAGATGAGATGGCCATCAATACTTTGGCGAGCATCTATGCCATGAAGGAGATCCAGCAATACAATGGAGAAGCCGGCTGCAATCGCTACATCATTAGCAACAACGGCAGTGTGGTGAACGTACTGGAAGCCTTTGCCATGATCCGGCTCTGCAATTGGGAACAGCCTAGTGTAGATGTGATCCCTCTTTTTGAAACGGTGGATGACCTGCAGGCCTGCGAAGCAGTGATGCGAACGCTCTATACCAACCCCGAATATGCCGCACACGTGGAACGACGCGGGAACCGACAAACCATCATGCTGGGCTTCAGCGACGGGACCAAAGACGGTGGTTACCTCATGGCCAACTGGAGTATTTTTACGGCCAAGGAACGCCTCACCGAGGTCTCACGCGAGTTCGGTATTACGGCCTTGTTTTTCGATGGCAGGGGTGGCCCGCCGGCGCGTGGTGGTGGAAAGACTCATCAGTTTTACGCCTCCCTGGGCAACACCATCGAACACGAAGAAGTGCAGCTCACCATCCAGGGGCAAACCATCAGTTCCAATTTCGGAACCGTAGATTCTTGTCAGTATAATATCGAACAACTCCTCTCCTCCGGTATTGCGAACGAGGTGTTCCACGACGACCAGGTACTTTCTGAAAAGGACCGGGAGACCATGACGCGTCTGGCCGAGTTGAGTTACCAGGCTTACAAGGAATTTAAAGGGCATCCTAAGTTCTTGCCCTATTTGGAGCAGATGTCCACCTTAAAATATTATGCCAAAACCAATATTGGCAGCCGGCCTTCCAAGCGGGGTCAAAGCGACAAATTGGATTTCGGTGCCTTGCGCGCCATCCCGTTCGTGGGCAGCTGGAGCCAGTTGAAACAGAACGTCCCCGGCTTCTTTGGAGTGGGTCTGGCGCTGGAAGCATTCGAGGAGACCGGAAACTTTGAAGAGGTTCAATCCTTGTATAACAATTCTTCTTTCTTCAGGACCTTGTTAGAAAACAGTATGATGAGTTTGACCAAATCGTTCTTCCCGCTCACCGCTTATATGAAGGAAGACCCGGAATTTGGCGAATTCTGGACCCTCATTCACGCCGAATACGAGCGCAGTAAATCCTTGTTGCTGAAACTCACCGGTTACAAGGAATTGATGGAAGACTCCAGGGCCATGCGTGCCTCCATCGCAGTCCGGGAACAGATCGTTCTGCCCTTGCTCACCATCCAGCAATATGCGTTGAGGGAGATTCAGGAGTTACGGAATAACAAGGGAGATGCAGGTCGTATTGAGGTGCTCGAGAAAATGGTAACTCGTTCGTTGTTCGGTAATATCAATGCCAGCCGGAATAGCGCGTAATTCCTTATCTTTATTTACTCCCCTAAACGTTCCCCATTTAAATCAACATCATGGCAAGATTATTAGATCATGCGCCTAAGCGAATTCAGAAGAATATCCAGTTGCTGAACGCAGACCTGGATGCTAAGATCCCGGTAAAAAGCCTGGACAAGAATTTGCTTATCGCCACTTGGAATATTCGCGCTTTTGGGAATTTGACCCGTAAAATGGAATCGGGGCAAGATGATTCCCCCAAGCGGGACCTGCATTCTATCCTTTG
>JABDNM010000119.1 GCA_013043825.1 Flavobacteriaceae bacterium | reverse complement strand
GCACAGATCATCACTTATGGTACCATGGCTGCCAAATCCTCCATTCGTGATACGGCAAGGGTGCTGGACCTGCCCTTGAATGATGCGGACCGCATTGCCAAGTTGATCCCCAACATGACGAAGCTGAATAAGATATTTGGCATGGATGATAAGGCGCTGCGGAGCAAGTTCAGGAGTGACGAATTGCCCAAGGTGAACGAATTGATTACGTTGTCGCAGGGAGACGACCTCGGTGCCCAAACGATCAACCAGGCCAAAGTTCTGGAAGGGTCGGTACGAAACACAGGGATCCATGCCTGTGGGGTGATCATTACCCCGGACGATATCACCAATTTCGTGCCTATTGCGACTGCCAAGGACTCCGATCTGTATGTGACGCAATTCGACAACTCGGTGGTTGAGAGTGCCGGTTTGTTGAAAATGGATTTTTTGGGCTTGAAAACACTCACGCTCATCAAGGATACGGTCAAAATCGTAAAGCACAAGCACGGAGTTGAGTTGGATCCTGACAATTTTCCCTTGGATGATGAGAAGACCTATGAGTTGTTCCAGCGGGGAGATACGGTAGGGTTCTTTCAGTACGAATCGGCAGGAATGCAAAAACACATGAAGGATCTAAAGCCTACGGTGTTTGCCGATCTTATTGCTATGAATGCACTTTACCGCCCGGGTCCAATGGAATATATTCCAAGTTTTATTCGACGGAAGCATGGGGAAGAGGAGATCGAGTACGACCTGCCTGCCATGGAAGAGTATTTAAAGGAAACCTACGGGATTACGGTCTACCAGGAGCAGGTGATGCTTCTGTCCCAAAAGCTGGCCGGATTTACCAAGGGTGAAGCCGATGTGCTTCGGAAGGCGATGGGGAAGAAGCAAAAAGTGGTGCTTGATAAGATGAAGCCCAAGTTTTTGGATCAGGCAGGGGCCAAGGGCCATGATGTGGAAAAACTGAACAAGATCTGGAAGGACTGGGAGGCTTTCGCAAGTTATGCGTTTAACAAGTCTCACTCTACCTGTTACGCTTGGATCGCATATCAGACGGCCTATCTGAAAGCTCATTATCCGGCCGAGTATATGGCGGCGGTATTGAGTAATAATATGAGCGACATCAAGCAGGTAACCTTCTTTATGGAGGAATGCAAGCGGATGGGACTGGAAGTACTTGGGCCGGATGTGAATGAATCCTTCTATAAGTTTACTGTTAATAATGAAGGTGCCGTTAGATTTGGCATGGGTGCAATAAAAGGCGTTGGAGGTAATGCTGTGGCTACTATTGTGGAGCACAGGAAGGACGGTAAGTACAAGAGCATTTTCGATCTTGCCAAGCGAATCGACCTTAGGGCTGCCAATAAAAAGGCTTTTGAAAACCTCGTGCTGGCAGGCGGTTTCGATAGCTTTGACACCCATAGGGCGCAGTACATGCACGATGATGGTAACGGAGTGTTGTTCTTTGAGAAGGTATTGCGATATGCAGCAAAGTATCAGGAATCGCAAAATTCGTCCCAGGTAAGTTTGTTTGGTGATGCGAGCGAGGTGCAGATCCCCGAGCCGGAAGTTCCGCCATGTGAGGAATGGGGCACCATGAAAAAGCTGAAGCAAGAGAAAGAAGTGGTGGGTGTTTATATCTCGGGGCATCCTTTGGACGATTTTAAAACGGAGATCGAGAATTTCTGTAATGTGAAGGTGAGCGATTTTTATACGATGGAACGTTTTATCAATCGTGAAGTTTGTTTTGGTGGGGTTGTTACTGAAGTTCAGCATAGGGAAAGCAAGGCTGGAAAAGGCTGGGCGATCTTTACGGTGGAAGATTATACCGACAGTTTTGAGTTCAAGATCTTTGGGGAGGACTATTTGAAATGGCGGCACTTCCTGGTTCCGAACTCTTTTGTATATGCGAGAGTTTTTATCAAAGACGGATGGGTGAACCGTGAAACCGGCAAGAAGAGCGATCCGCGGATGCAGTACAATCATTTTGCGATGCTTCAGGATGTAATGGAGCATCAGGCTAAAAAGTTGACGATCCAACTTTCGATCGATGAATTACAGGAGAAACGTATTAAGTTGCTCAAGAACTTGTTCAAGAGTCACAAGGGCGACGCCCAGCTGCATTTTACGATGTATGACCGTGCAGACAAGGTAAAACTGAATATGCCTAGCCGAAAGCATAAGGTGAGTATTAGTAAGGAATTGCTGGAGGCTTTGCGGGATGAGGAAGTTCCGTTTAAGTTGAATTAACATCCCCTCCCTAGCCCTCCCCTTCGAAGGGGAGGGAGTTATCGGGCAGGGATTGGAGGAGGTTACCT
>JABDNM010000117.1 GCA_013043825.1 Flavobacteriaceae bacterium | reverse complement strand
GCCAACAACCATCCTTCGCAAATTGCCTTGGGTGCCGAAGCCAGAGCTGGTGACATTCGATTTGTGGACATAAACGGTGACGGAATGATCGATTCTGATGACCGCACTAACATTGGGGATCCCATTCCCGATATTACTATGGGCTTGAACCTATCGTTAGATTATAAAAATTTCGACTTACAGGCGTATTTCTTTGCTACAGTTGGGAACGAGATCGTTCGCAACTATGAGCGGAACAATCGATTCACTAATCGAACTACTTATTATCTGGATCGCTGGACTGGCCCAGGGACATCTAATACATTTCCAAGAGTGACCACGGGAGCTACTTCGAACCTGGTTTTCTCCGATTTTTACGTCGAGGACGGTTCCTTCGTCCGAGCTCAGAATATGCAGCTAGGATATACTATGAATCCCGAAACCCTAGATCAAATCGGGCTGGATAAGCTAAGAATTTATTTTTCAGTAAGTAATGTATTTACACTTACTAAGTACCGTGGGTACGACCCAACCGTATCTGTAGGAGCTCCCATAGGAACAGGATTCGATCAAGGATTGTATCCTACACCACGAACCTATTTACTGGGTGTGAATATGAAAATTTAAAGTATTAAGGTATGAGATTAAAATATATCCTATGTATTAGCCTCTTCTCGTTACTTTCCTGTAGCGACGACTTTGTGGATGTTGAATCCAAGGATGAAAATTCGGAAAATTACTTCAACTCTGAAGCAGACTATCAAAGCGCCTTGATTGGAGCCTACGATATGCTCCAATCGACCTATTTGAACGTGATGCTGGGAGAAATCGCTTCCAACAACACCTTGGCTGGAGGAGAAAGTGCAACCGATGTTATTGGAATTCAGCAAATAGACGATATGATCCATACCCCCATAAATCAGCAACTTCGCGATATATGGAGCTGGATGTATGCCGGTGTGAATCGAGTTAATTATATCATGGAATTTCAGGATAAGACCGATTTCCCTAACAAAAACAATGTAATCGCTCAAACACGGTTTCTCCGTGCTTATTACTATTTCGAATTGGTAAAATGGTTCGGTGATGTTCCTCTTGTGGTGGATACCAGGATCTTCTTCGGTGATCAAACCGAATTGGACCGAACTCCAAAAGCCGAAATCTACGCCCAGATTGAGGCTGATCTCATCTTCGCAGCAAACAACCTTCCATATGTGCAAGCCGATGTGGGTCGCGCAACCAGGGGTTCTGCTGAAGGGCTTCTTGGAAAAGTCTACCTCTATCAATCCAAATTTCAGGAAGCTGCCGCTGTCCTGGACGACGTGATAATGGGTGGGCCGCATGATCTGGTGTCGGACTTTTCCACTTTGTTCGAAAATGACAACGAAAATAATATTGAATCGGTATTTGAGGTCCAGTACACCGATTTGGAAGGGGCGAGTTTCGATTGCTTTCAATGTAGTGAAGGAAATATTGCCGTAGGATTTAACGGCCCCAGGAATTTCAATGGGCCCTTGTTCGAATCGGGATTCAGTTTTAATGTCCCTACTGCAGAGGCCTACGAAGCTTTTGATGAAGATGATTTAAGGCGTGATTTTGCCATTTTGAATATTGAGCTTTTTGCAGAACAAAACCAAGACTATAACAACGGAGCCGGAGTGAGTTGGACCGAAGGGTTCGAACACACAGGTTACTTCAATCGAAAATACATTCCAAGACAAGGAGATGCGAATATTGGAGATCAAAACTTGACCAATCCCAATAACTATCGAGCCATTAGATTCGCCGATGTGCTGCTTATGGCCGCCGAAGCCCACAACCGGGGTATTGGAAATGACGGTTTAGCACTTACCTATTTGAATCGGGTGCGTGAACGAGCAGGATTGGACCCCCTGGCGGTCGCTGGTTCAGAATTGACTAACGCAATTTATCGCGAAAGGAGATTGGAACTTGTTGGGGAAGGACATCACTTCTTCGATTTGGTACGAACCAATCGGGCTGCTGGACAGATCGATGGATTCGTCCCGGGAAAGCACGAATTATTCCCGATTCCTGAAATAGAAATACAACTTACGGGAAACCGTTGGGAACAAAATCCAGGATACTAAAATGGGTATTATGAGAATGAGAAATATAGGAAGGATTATGGTCATTGTTTTGACCATTGGACTATTGCAAGGTTGCACGAAAGAGAATAACATCGACTTTATAAATAACATTGCTGTTCCATCGAATCTAAGTTTAGAGATCCAGCTAGCGCAGGATAATTCCGGGATGGCAACACTCACTCCAAGCGGAGATTCTGCATCGCTATTTATAATCGATTTTGGTGATGGTTCCGAACCGCAAGAAGTGGTTCCGGGTTCCAGCAGCATCCATTTTTATGCCGAAGGAACATTTAATGCCGTTCTCACGGCTCGCAATCTAAATGGAGATACGGCAGAGTTTACACAGAGTATTACGGTTTCCTTTTTACCGCCTGAGAATCTGGTGATCACAGTAACACCGGTTGAAGGAGATAATTTTTCCGTAGATGTTTCGGCAGAAGCAGATCTTGCTGTTGGATTCGAAGTATTTTTTGGGGATGTCACTAACGAAGACCCAACGCCTCTAATGGTGGATGAAACCATTAGACACACCTATTCTGATGTAGGCACCTATGAACTCACAGTGGTAGCATTAAGTGGTGGCGCCCAAACCACTTCCGGCACAGTGACCGTAGTTATTGAGAATCCTATTACGCTACCCATCGATTTCGAATCGGAAACGATAGACTACGTTTTTATCGATTTCAACGGGGCAGTTAGTGCAGTCATTGATAATCCGGACCCTTCTGGAATTAACACCAGTCCCAAAGTAGCCGAATTCTTCAAAGAAGTAGGGGCCGACACATTCGCCGGGACAGTGATCTCTCTAGGTGGTCCCATTGATTTTTCAGAGTTCCAGTCTTTTTCCGTAGACACCTGGTCACCTATTGCCGGTAGCACCGTAAAGTTGAAAATTGAGAATGCCGCCGATCCTAACATTTCTGTTGAGGTAGATGCAGTTACATCAACCACCAACGCCTGGGAAACACTCTTCTTCGATTTTTCTTCAGTCGATCCTACGGTGGAGTACTCCAGAATCGTAATGTTTTTCGATTTTGGAAATGTTGGAAACGGAGACACATTCTATTACGATAATATTCAGTTGGCCCAAAATCCAAATACGATAGTCACCTTACCACTTGACTTCGAAAATCCGAACATTAACTATAATATAATTGGATTCGAAGGTGCCGATTCTACCATTGAAGACAATCCGGATCCTTCTGGAATCAACACCAGCTCCAAGGTGGTTCAGACCATCAAAACCGTTGGTGCACAGTTCTTTGCTGGTACACTGATCGAATTGGGTGAACCAATCGCTTTCACAACTTCAGAGCAAATTTCGATTAAGACGTGGTCACCAAAAGCTAATATTCCTGTTAGGTTGAAGCTTGAAAATGCCGACGGCTCGCAATTTGTCGAATTGGATGTTAATACCACTACGATCAACCAATGGGAAGAACTTGTTTGGGACTTCAGTGGAATGACTGGGGGAATTGAATTCACGAAATTGGTGATCTTCTTTGAATTCGTTGTGGACCTGCCTGGAGATGGTAGTACGTATTATTTTGATGATGTAGCTGTGGTAAATTAAAATTGAACTATGAAAAAAATATTTAAACCCCTGTTAATTTGTCTCTTGCTTGTTTCGACCGCATGTCAAAACGATGATACAACTTTTGGCGAGGTGATCGCTCCTACAAATCTGGTTATAAACGTTGACATAGCCAATGATTTTTCGGGAGTTGTAACGATTACCGCAACGGCAGAGAATGCCATTTACTATCACGTTTACTTTCAGCAGGGTATCGATCCGGTGGTAGTTTCTGAAGGAGAAGAAGCAACGTTCCGATATACGGTATCCGGCATTTATTCACAGGAAATCGTGGTAATCGCATTTGGAAAGGGTGGCGTTTCAAGCTCCAAGTCCATAATTATAGACCTTGAAGTTCAGTTGATGATCGAAGAGGGAACTCTTCTGAATATCGCTGGAGAAGCCAACCAAGGAAAACGTTGGATTTGGGACTCCTCCAACGCAGGGCATTTTGGGGTAGGAGATCCAGCCGAAAATTTTCCAAACTTCTTTGTGGCCGGCCCAAATCAGCTCGACCCTTGCATGTATGACGACGTGCTTATTTTTTCCCACGATGGAAATAACAATTACCGGTTTCAGCTGGAAACACTGGGGGCTACGTTCATAAATTGGTCCGAAGTTAAACGATTCTTTCCAGAGGCCGAGCCACAGGAATTCGTGGATGAATGTAGAAACATTGATGATCAAATTGAAGTGGATACCGATTTTTCCATTATTGAGGATACGAATGGCGAACGAACCTTGAGCGTGACCAACAGCACCATGTCCTATTGGTCTGGAGCCACCGAATATATCATCCTTGAGCTAACCGATGAAAAGCTAGTTATAAGAGGAATACAGGATCCTTTCGATCCTCCAGGAAACGAATTGGCGTGGTATCACACCTTTGTTCCAGATGGAAACAATCCTCCCCCACCAGATTGTTCCGGTTCAACAGGTGATCCGGGAAGCGGAAACAATGATGTCTTGGTCTGGGCAGATGAATTTGATGAAGATGGTGCTCCTTGTGACCAAGATTGGACCTATGATATTGGAACCGGTGACAATGGATGGGGTAACGGTGAAGAACAATACTATACAAATCGACCTGAAAATATTGTCGTAGAAAACGGGGTTCTTAAGATCACCGCCAAGGCTGAAGCGTTCCAAGGCAGTAATTATACTTCAGCAAGATTGATCACTTATCAAAAATTTGAATTCGACTATGGCCGCGTTGAAGCACGAGCTAAACTTCCGACAGGTGGAGGCACCTGGCCGGCGATTTGGACCCTGGGCAACGATTTTGAAGTAAACACCTGGCCCGCCTGTGGTGAAATGGATATTATGGAGCATGTAGGCAACGATCAGGACCGTATTTTCTCCTCCCTGCATTACCCGGGGAATTCGGGAGGAAATGCCCAAACCGAATCTGTGGTAGTCCCAGGCGTATCTGATGATTTTCACATTTACACCATGGACTGGACGCCCGATGAAATTCGATTTTCGGTGGACGGAAATGTGTATCACACCTTTCCTAATAGCACCGGATTACCTTTCGACCATCCCTTCTTCCTTATAGTGAATGTTGCCATGGGTGGAAACTTTGGTGGAACTATTGATCCCAATTTTGTTGAATCCACAATGGAAATCGATTATATACGAGTTTACGAATAACCCTTTAACAGAAGTATGAAAACTCTTCAACTAACTATTATAACCTTGTTTTTTCTATCCACGACCCTGTTCGTCAATGGGCAGGTGAAAACATCGATGATCGAAAAAAGAGTAGATTCTGTTTTAGCCTTGATGACATTGGAAGAAAAAGTTGGTCAAATGAACCAATACAATGGATTCTGGAACGTAACCGGTCCTGCTCCGGAAGGAGGAGCGGCCCAAAAAAAATACAATGACCTTCGGAAAGGCTTGGTAGGGTCCATGATTAATGTTCGAGGAGTTGATCAGGTTCGCGCCGTTCAAAAAATAGTGGTTGAAGAAAGTAGGTTAGGAATTCCTCTCATTATTGGATTCGACGCCATTCACGGGTATAAAACTACTAGTCCTATCCCGCTTGGAGAAGCCGCGAGCTGGGATATGGAAGCGATTGAACTATCTGCCAGAGTAACTGCACTCGAATCAGCTGCTTCCGGAATCAATTGGACATTCGCTCCCATGGTGGACATCTCCAGAGATGCCCGTTGGGGCCGTGTCATGGAGGGTGGTGGCGAAGATCCGTATTTAGGTAGTGAGATTGCCAAGGCAAGAGTGCGTGGCTTCCAGGGTGATGACTTATCCAGTGTGAATACAATCGCTGCATGCGCTAAGCATTTCGCGGGCTATGGTTTTTCTGAATCGGGAAAGGATTACAATACGGTAGATGTAGGAACTTCCACACTTTATAACGCAATTTTACCTCCATTTGAAGCAGCACAAAAGGCAGGAGTTAGAACCTTTATGAATTCATTCAATGATTTGAATGGCATACCAGCTACGGGAAATTCTTTCTTACTGCGTGATATTCTAAAAAATACATGGAAGTATGAGGGAGTTGTTGTATCAGATTGGGGTTCTATAGGCGAAATGATCGCTCATGGATTCGCTAATGACCTAAAACATGCGGCAGAATATGCCGCTTTAGCCGGATGTGACATAGATATGGAGTCTTCTGCCTATGTTGCACATTTGGTTTCCTTGGTTAAGGAAAAGAAAGTTCCGCTGGCACTTATCGACGATTCTGTCAAGCGCATCCTAACATTGAAGTTTGAACTTGGGCTTTTTGATGATCCATATCGTTACTGCGATCCAGAACGTGAAAAGGCAGTTATCAATTCCGAAGAAAACCACCAGGCAGTATTGGATGTGGCGAAAAAATCCATCGTGCTTCTGAAAAATGATGGAAATCTACTTCCATTGGCGAAGTCGGGCCAGAAAATCGCACTCATCGGTCCATTGGCAGCAGATAAAAACAGCCCTCTGGGCAATTGGCGACTTGCGGCCGACGACAATACCGCTATTTCCGTACTGGAAGGTATGAAAGAATATCCCAAGAATAAATTGGATTACGCTAAAGGGGTGGAATTAATTGTAGGTAAAACAGAATTCATTTCAGAAGTAAACATCAATACTTCAGACAAAAGTGGTTTCGAGCAAGCGATCAACGCAGCCAAAAAAGCAGACAAGGTAATCCTGGTCATGGGCGAACATGGATACCAAACCGGTGAAGGCCGGAGCAGGGCTAAACTGGATTTGCCTGGGCTTCAACAAGAATTAATGCAAGCCATATACTCGGTTAACCCCAATATTGTACTCGTATTAATGAATGGTAGACCGCTTACCATAGAATGGGCCGCCGAAAATATTCCAGCCATCGTAGAGACTTGGCACCTTGGAAGCCAAAGTGGCCATGCAATCGCACAGGTATTGTATGGAGATTATAACCCAAGCGGAAAACTGCCTATGTGTTTTCCCAGAAGTGTGGGTCAGGTTCCTATCTATTACAATCATAAAAGTACCGGCCGACCAACTATCCCAGCTCCAAATTTGGTTTTTTGGTCCCACTATGGAGATGAAAAGAACAGTCCGCTCTACCCTTTTGGACATGGATTAAGCTACACCTCGTTTTTATATGAAGATCTCAGTATTTCCAACGACTATAAAGCTACAGCGGAAATTAAAGTTTCGGTGAAAATTAAAAATGCAGGAAAGGTAAAAGGGAAAGAAGTCGTTCAGCTTTATCTGCGTGATAAGTTCGCAAGTGTCGCTCGTCCGGTAAGAGAGTTAAAAGGCTTTAAATTGATAGAGTTGAATCCCGGTGAACAGAAAACGGTTGAATTTATACTTGGCGATCGAGAACTTGGTTTTTACAATAATCATGGTGAATGGGTGGTAGAGACCGGTGGATTTGAAATATATGTTGGTGGAAGTTCGGCCGCGACCTTACAAAATCAATTTGAACTAAAATAACAGATGTTTCGCATGGTACATATTCTAATGCTGTTTTCGGTTCTGGGGGCTTGTCAAAACCATCATGAAGTGGTATTTGAAGAGCATTTTAACGGAACCACTCTGAATATGGCCGTTTGGAATTATGAACTGGGAGATGGTTGTCCCAGTCTCTGTGGATGGGGGAACGATGAGCGACAACATTACACGATCGATAATGCGTCTATCAAGGACGGAGAGTTGGTTATCTCTGCTACTTATTCAGATTCTGTATATAACTCAAGCCGAATTACAACAAAGAACAAAATAGAATTTCAGTACGGAATCGTGGAAGTGCGTGCCAAGCTGCCTAACGGACACGGAGTATGGCCAGCCATCTGGATGCTCGGGAACGACATAGAAACAAATTCCTGGCCCGCTTGCGGGGAAATAGATATCATGGAGTATGTTGGAAAGAAACCGGGAATGATTCATACCTCCCTCCACACTCCAT
>JABDNM010000115.1 GCA_013043825.1 Flavobacteriaceae bacterium | reverse complement strand
TGGAATCGTCGAAACCACGTAAGAAAACCTGGCCATCGCCAAATCCTCCCGCCTGATTAGAAACATACACAGAAGGAGTGTTCTTAATAGTTTCGGTGAATTCTCGGTTACCCGCAGATTTCAATTGAATTTCTTGAGCCGTAATCGTCGACACGGCAACAGGAGTTTTTCTATCCTCGGCTAAATCGATGATACCCGTTCCAATGATGACAACCTCAGATAAGGTGTTGGCATCTGCTACCAGAGAGATAGAGCCCAGATTCGCTGTACCATTAGAAAGTGTAAAGCGCACTGATTGACCAACAAATCCCAGGTAGGTGATTTGAATCGATCCAGTATTTGCTCCCACTGAAAGAGTAAAATTCCCGTCAAAATCGGTGACCGTACCATTTGCGGTCCCTAATTCAATGACGTTTGCTCCGTTTAATGGTCCTCCCAATTGAGAATCGACCACAGATCCGGTAACTGTTCCTTGCGAAAAGACAGTGTAACCGCCTAATAACATGATAAATAGTAAAAGTTTTCTCATAAGTGATTGTTTAATTAGAGTTTGATTGCAAATCTACTATAGTTTTCAGAATCCTCCTTGTCTAAATGCTAAGAAATCGATATTTATAGTAATTCTTAAAAATAATGTAAAATTCATAACCTACTCCTTAAACAGAGCATAGATAGGAACAACTTTATTAACAGGTTTTGTAGGAATTTTAATAGGAAATGCAGTCCAATTGATCTTTCAGCGGTTCGATAAATTCGAAGTAATCTTCATGATAAGAAGGATCCAGGGGTTTGGATGCCGGGAGATCCTGAAGAAACGGATCTACCTGTTTGCCATTCTTCCAAAACCGATAACAAACGTGGGGTCCACCTGTATTTCCGGTCATCCCAATCCATCCTATCACTTCTCCTTGTCGAACGAAATCACCCACTCGCGCGTTTCGTTTTCGCATGTGCAAGTACTGGGTTTCATAGGTCGCATTGTGCTTGATCTTCACATAATTCCCATTGCCTCCTCTTCGTTCCGATTTGGTCACGATCCCATCGGCCGTCGCTAGTATGGGAGTCCCAATGGGTGCTGCGAAATCGGTTCCTTTATGAGGCCTGCGCTTGTAGCCGTAATAGGCAATCCTTCGATTCAAATTGTATCGAGAAGAGATTCTGCTGAATTTTACCGGTGCTTTTAAAAAGGCCCGTCGCAGGTTTTTGGCATTTTCATCGTAAAAATCGGTGACCGTCATGGTCGAATCGTTCTCCGGCTTAAAATTAAAAGCGTAAAGCGGTTTACCCCGGTGTTCGAAATAGGCGGCTTTTATCTCATCCAACCCTGCAGGTATGGTATCATTGATATATTTTTCGGTATAAACCACCTTAAAATTATCCCCCACTTGAAGTTTGAAGAAATTAACCGTCCAGGCATAAATATTTGCGAGACGATCTGTTAGGTAGGGGCTCAGGTTGTTGTCGGCCATGGTTTGTGACAAAGAAGAGGTGATCACACCGGAGGCCTCTTTTTCAATGAAGGAAACCGGCTTTTGTTTGTTGTAAACCGAAATACTATCCCGAAGGTCCACCACCGCATAGTCAACCTTGTTCTTTTCGTAGATGAAGACTTGTGCCTGGAGTGAGTCTTTCGAATTTAGTAAGACATAGGGTTTTCCAACCACCATTCTTCGTACATCGAAACTATCTTTAAAAACCGAGGCTACTTCAAAAATCTTGGCTTGCGAAACCCCCTGCGCGTCCAGTATAGCACCAAACGTATCTCCAGGTTGTACTGTATCACGAATCACTTCGAATTCGTTCAGTAAAAAACCATACTCTTTTAACATAACCGGGGTCACCTCTTCAATGGCCTCATCCAGTTCGTCCAGGTCATCCCGTGAAGTATCACAGGCACTCAATGAAAGCAATAGTAAGCTGCAAGCAAGTAGGCGTTTCAAGGGTTTCTTCATTTTATTCAACATCCTTACCCCAATCTTCCAGCTCCTGTTCGGTCCATAGGTCGGGGAAAAATATTCTTTTTTGGTACTTCGGAAGCATATATTTAGCCCAATCACTGCCTCCCGTTGCTTCTTCGGGTTCTTTACCATGGTTCAAATACTTTACGGCCGTGTTGTAATGGGACATTACCCAGGTAACATTTACAGTATAATCGTAGTGCCGCATGGCATTTCTCAATTCGGGATCTCCCTGAACTTCTTTGGGCAAATTTTTAAACGTCGCGTACAAATTTATACTATTGTATTCTTTTGTAAACGCGATGAACCTATTTTTATAACGTTCCTCAAAGGCTTTTAGTAAATAACTCTTCTTTCCTGTCTTGTAATCCTTGCCTGCTGCTTGCCAATAAAGGTGTTCCAAAGCATGTTCATAGGGAGTGTTTCGATCGATGGTGTCTCTGAAGCGAGCGTCAATAAGATTGATAAGATCTGTTGAAGCAAATTCGATCATCCTGTACTGAGCGCTTTGGAATCCACTGGCCGGGGTAAGCGTATTTCTGAATTTCAGGTATTGCTCGATTTCCATGCCTTCAGACATGATATTGAAAGAAGAGGTGAGCATATCGAAATACCGACTAATTCGCATGAGGCGTTCAGAGAAAAATTTAGCTGTTAAATTCTCATGATGGGTGATCTGTTCGATCTCCCAAAGCACCATTTTAAACAGTAATTCATTGATTTGATGGTAGATAATAAAAACCATCTCGTCGGGTAAAGTGGTGCGTTGAATTTGGAGGTTTAGCAGGGCGTCGGTTTGAATGTAATCCCAATAGGTGATGGGTTCCCCGTAGAGAAGGCCTTCCAACTGGGTATCCAGGTCCTGGCCTATGGCGTCGTATTTTACTTTGAGTTGTTCGAGAAGCTTTTCGGTTTCTGGTTGTTTCTTCATGAGTTAGTCTACTTGTATTCTGAACGAATTCTTCAATCCTTTAAATTCGCTTAGGGAAGCCTTTAAGGACCCGACCGCAAGATCTGCTTTGATCAATACGGGCATGCGGTTCTTATCGTCGGTGACCCAAACGGTCAAACTCTCCTTTTCTTTAAATACCCTACCCGATTGTACATAAGGCCTGAATTTGAGCGTGGGAACTTTTCCAAATTTAGTACGAATTATTTCCCTGCCCAGAAATTTAAGACGAAATTTATAATTCTCCTTATCGAAAAACATATTCATGTCCATGGTATCCCCTTCCTTGATAGAATCGATATCCAGGTTATTCCTAAGGTAATAAAAAGCCGAAACCATATCCTGGGCGTCCCTTGGAAAGTTTACCCACTCCTTGGTTTTGTGTTTTTTATTATGAACCAACGCTTTTCCAGCTCCATGATCGAAGTCGATCTGAATGTCCTTGGTATGTCCACCTTCATCTATATTCCGAATAAAACGATACGGGATATCTTTCTCTTTGTCGATATAGGTTTGGTAGTCGTCTTCAACTTTAAAAAAAGCACGTGACAGCCCTACGGTCTTGCCATAGCCTTTAACATGAAAGACGTCGTTTCCGTTCAATTGAGTACTTTTCACCTCCAAGGTGGCATATCCCGCAGTTACAAAGCCATAGTGAACGCGGAATTTAAACCATTCACCGTCTCCATACGCCCTGTCCTGCGCAATACCATAGGTGGAAATGCTTAAGATAAACAAGAGTAAATAGTGCTTCATTTTGTTCATTTTTGGGGTCTTTTAGTAGGCTAAATCAAGGACTGTTCCAAAAAAACCAAAACTCCATCTCTTTAGACGATGGAGTTTGGTTCGTGTTACATTATTTACAGGGTTCCCCGCTTGGCCTGTTGTCGCTCGATAGCTTCAAACAGTGCTTTAAAATTACCCACGCCAAAGGACTGAGCACCCTTGCGCTGGATGATCTCAATGAACATAGTAGGCCTGTCCAGGACATTATTGGTAAACAACTGCAATAAATAGCCTTCTTCATCACGGTCGATGAGAATTCCATGTTTTTTCAAAACTTCTATATCCTCATCGATCTCCCCCACACGTTCCAGGACATCGTCGTAATAGGTATCCGGAACGTACAGGAACTCCACACCCCGATCACGCATGGCCGAAACAGTGGTTACAATATCATCGGTGGCCAGCGCCAAATGTTGCACCCCAGGCCCATTGTAAAAATCGAGGTACTCTTCGATCTGTGATTTCTTTTCAGCCTCGGCCGGTTCGTTGATAGGAAATTTGATTCTGCCATTCCCGTTGCTCATCACTTTACTCATAAGTGCGGTATACTCTGTTGAGATATCATCATCGGCGAAGGATATGATCTGTGCAAAGCCCATTACTTCGGCATAAAACTTACACCATGTGTTCATTTCATTCCATCCTACATTGCCCACGATGTGGTCGATGTACTTAAGGCCAACTTCGCTGGGGTTGTAGTGCGATTCCCATTTTTCATATCCAGGTAAAAATATCCCGTGGTAGTTCTTTCGTTCTACAAAAATATGAACGGTTTCTCCATAAGTGTAGATGCCGGATCGAATCACGTAACCGTGCTCGTCTTCTTCACGAACAGGTTCCAGATAGGGTTGAGCCCCACGACTTGTGGTCTCTTCAAAGGCCTTGGTAGCGTCATCCACCCAAAGTGCAATTACCTTGGCCGCGTCACCATGCTCGTCTAAATGCTTGTTGATAGATCCCCCTTTGTTTAAGGGAGAGGTTAGCACCAAACGAATTTTGTCTTGCCTTAAAACATAGGAAACCCGGTCTTTCAATCCGGTTTCTAATCCTGCGTAGGCTTCCGATTGAAACCCGAAGGCCGATTTGTAATAATAAGCGGCTTGTTTGGCATTGCCCACATATAACTCCACGTAATCTGTTCCCAGTAGCGGTAGAAAATCCTCGGCTTCACTAAATAGTTTCTTCAAACCGAACTCCGTATTCTGAAGGTCTTTTAAATTTTTTATTTCTCTTGCCATCATTCTTTCTTTTAATTGTTTATACTCATTTCATACCAAAAATGTGTATAAACGTTACCACATGGCTCGAAGATGCGATGTTATGTCAACTCGTTTGATCATTCTTCCAGCCAGGATTGATAATAAGATTCATCGGCGATCTTTAAAGCCTCCTCGGTAACTTTCAAAGGTTTGAAAGTATCGACCATTACCGCCAGTTCATCGGTTTTTACCTTGCCTATACTTCGTTCGGTGGCCCCGGGATGCGGTCCATGAGGTATCCCGGCCGGGTGCAATGAGATATGGCCGGCATCGACATCATTCCTACTCATAAAATCGCCGTCTACATAGTACAACACCTCATCACTATCAATATTGCTGTGGTTGTATGGGGCAGGTATACTTTTAGGATGATAATCATACAACCTCGGACAGAAAGAACACACTACGAAGGCATCGGTTTCAAAGGTTTGATGCACGGGTGGAGGCTGGTGGATTCTTCCCGTAATTGGTTCGAAATCGTGAATGGAGAAAGCATAAGGAAAATTATAGCCATCATAACCAACCACGTCGAAGGGGTGTGTCGCATAGACCATATCGAAGATCTCGTCTTCCTTTTTGATCTTGATGAGAAATTCTCCGGTCTCATCGTAGGTTTCCAATTCGGAAGGCTTCCGGATATCACGCTCGCAATAAGGTGAATGTTCCAACAGTTGCCCAAACCAATTTCGATAGCGTTTGGGTGTGTAAATAGGTCTTCGTGATTCAACAATGAATAATCGGTTATCATCATCGTTAAATTGCAATTTATAGATCATACCTCTGGGAATGAGCAAATAGTCCCCATATTTGAAGTCGAGGTTCCCCATATGGGTTCGTAGTTTGCCACTTCCTTTATGGATAAACAATAATTCATCGGCGTCTGTATTCTTATAAAAATAATCCTCCTGTGACTGTTGAGGTGCAGCCAGGATGATGTTACAATCGCTGTTGGTAAGGATCACCTTTCGGCTATCCAGGTAATCTTTCTCCGGGGCTACCTGGAATCCACGAAAGCGATAGGATTGCATATTGTTTGCCTTGGCCACCTTTGGTGCAACGCTATATTGCTTTTGTATCTCCTTCACCTGGGTAGGCCGGTGCTCATGATATAAATTGCTATACATCCCATCAAAACCTATGGTTCCAAAGAGTTGTTCGGCATAGAGACTTCCATCCGGTTTTCGGAACTGCGTGTGTCGTTTCGGAGGTATTTTTCCTAAAGAATGATAAAATGGCATGGTAGTAAAGTTACATTAGTGGTTCGATTACTGCAAAAAAGAAACGGGCTATTCAGATTTTCGTTTTCCCAGGAACTTGAGTTGTAATAATACGCGTTTTCAACATGTGTCAACCATCCTACAAATATCGGAAAAAAATGCCTTCTATGGATGCTGAATGGTATCTAAAAGCGGAACCCCACATTTACAAACCACTCGTCGCCACCGCGTTCAGGCGAGAATGAATACTTCAATTCGATGGGGCCCAAGAAAGTGTCCAAGCCATACCCTAATGCATATCCCTGGTAATCGATCCCGTCGATCCACTCACCACGCTCAAACAACTGATCCCCTACATTCGCGATATTGGCCGAAATATTGATGTGGTTGCGCTTGAAGATCTCATAATCCAATACCAATTCCGACTTCAAATAAGTGTCCCCACGAAGGCTTATGGCTTCGTATCCATACAATGGTATGATATTGTTCAGAGCCCTAAAACCATACCCCCCAACAAAAAAGTCAAGACTGGTCGTAGATCGATCTCCCCATTTAAATCCTCCCTCTGTAGATAGTACGATCGAAAAACGAGAAGTTGGTGATATGGCGTAAGCAACACGCGCCTGAGCGATGGAGAATGGATCAAAGCTATCGTTCCGCCCGTTTGCCAGTAAATACCAGTGAAAATCTCCTTCGAAATACACCCCTTTATTTGGGAAGAACTTATTATCAAACGTGTCGTATTTCAAGACACCGTAACTGCTGAAGTAATTGGTGTCTTCAAATACGGTACGCGGTAGATTATTTTCGTCGATCCCTATGGTCTCTGAAAGCAAGTGCAGCCATTTATGTTCTACACCTAACCGTAGTAAAAAGCTTCTTCTAAATACTGTTTGGGCAAAAATCCGGTTGGTAAGGTCATCATATTTTAAATTGAGTTCATTGAGCTGCAGATCGTCCCCCAATACCATGTCTGGAATAAAGAAGTCCACGGCGACATCTTTATTGAACGAATTGAAACTGGAAGAGAGCCCCACACTCCAGTAAAAGCCCTTATCGATATAATAATTCAAATTATAGCGCAGGTTATCCCCTACTACCAGGTCAAGGGACGCCACATCGTTGTTGGTGAAAAGCCGTTTACGAGTCACATTTACAAGAGCCGCTGTTCGATATAAATCGTCGTAGTGTACCCCTAGTCGTAATAATGTATTGGATTTGCTTTCGTTCACCTGAAATTGAAGGGAATACTCTTCGGAATTATCTTCATCCTCAACAAATTTATAGTCAATCCCCGCATAATTGCCTGTAGCCGAAAGGTTATTGACGCCCTCATTGAACTCCTTGTAACTTATTTCAGCGGGAGTTCTAAGTTTTAGCTTGCCCAAAACATATGCATCTGTATAATTCTTGTTTCCCTGAATCACTACGTCCTTAATATATAGTGTTTCCTGATTGTTGAATTCAACCTTCTTACGTGGGGTAGGTTTTTGTTGATTTGCCAATTCCTTTAATTCATTTTGCATTCTTTTAGCCGCAGTCTCCCCTGCACTAACGATTTGTTTTCCTTCAGCAAAAGAAACAACCGTAAAATCATCTATCTCGGGTTTGATGTAAACATTGGTTTGATCCGATTTCTTTTTCATTTCCCGGATGGTTCGATAGTTGTTGATCTGTACCATCACTTCAATAGCCGATCTAAGCTCGTCCCTGTCTCTTAAATCATCCTGGACATCCACGCCTATAACAACATCGGCTCCCATAGCCCGCACTTCATCTACCGGATAATTGTTTACCACGCCCCCATCAACATAAATGGTACTGCCAATGGTCACGGGGCTGAACAACGAGGGCAAAGCCCCACTGGCAGATACTGCCCTGGGCAAATAACCTTTATCCAGGATCACCTCTTCGCCGGTTTCCACGTTCGTTGCTACACAAAAGAACGGTATGGGTAATTCGTTGAAATCCTCCACATCCTTTACGTGGATCATAAGTCGGGACAGCAAGTTATACACATTTTGGCCTTTGGAAATACCAGTTGGAAAAGCGGGACGGAAGTCATCAAAAGGTAAAGTAAGCGCGTATTTCTCGGCATCATCCTTCTCGTAAAATGTCTTAGCACCTCGCGGTACGTCGTCCTGGATGATCTGATCGAAATCCAACGTGCGAAATATCGAATCCAACTGGGTGGCTTTGTATCCGGAAGCGTACAGGCCACCTATGATAGCTCCCATACTGGTTCCACCAATATAATCTACCCGAATGCCCGCCTCTTCAATAACCTTGAGGGCACCAATATGAGCCAGGCCTTTTGCGCCGCCACCACTAAGGACCAGTCCTATCTTAAGGTCTTTCACCTCTGTTTCCTGTGCGAAAAAGATCGACGGAAGCAAAAGCAATAATATGATGAGGCATTTTTTCATAGAAATTTTCCCATTAAGTTACCCAAAATCTATTGAAAAAGGGTAACAATTTTTTTTGCACGACTGGCGCCAACTACTTTTTCCAGTTCATCGAATCCGGCTTCTCGCACCCGTTTCGCGCTTTTAAAATGCTTCAGCAATGCAACTACCGTTTTTTCACCAATGCCCGGAATAGATTCCAATGCCGAATCCAGCGCCTCCTTGCTTCTCTTATCCCGGTGAAAACTTATACCGAAACGATGAGCTTCATTCCTTAATTGCTGTATGATCTTCAGGGTTTCCGATTTCTTATCCAGGTACAGCGGGATGGGATCATCTGGATAAAATAGTTCCTCCAATCGCTTTGCGATTCCAACAACAGCGATCTTACCTCGTAAATCCAGTTTTTCCAGACTTTTCAATGCCGAAGATAACTGACCCTTCCCCCCATCTATGATAATAAGTTGCGGAAGAGGTTGCTTCTCTTCCTGCAGTCTTTTATAACGTCGATAAACCACTTCTTCCATCGATGCATAATCATCCGGTCCCTCCACCGTCTTGATATTGAACTTACGATATTCCTTCTTGCTGGGTTTTCCATTTCTAAAAACCACACAAGCAGCTACCGGATGGCTCCCCTGGATATTACTGTTATCAAAACATTCGATATGCCTAGGTTCTTCACTCAAGCGCAGGTCTTTTTTCATCTGTGCCATGATGCGCTTTTCATGGCGGTCCGGATCGACGATCTTCGCTTGCTTAAATCGCTCCATCCTGAAATATTTGGCATTTCTGGTAGATAGTTCCAGGATCTTCTTCTTGTCTCCTAATTTCGGAACATGGACTTTGATACCTTCTTCAGTTTGAATGGGAAACGGAACGTATATCTCTTTACAAATTGAGTGAAAACGTTGACGTAGTTCAATCACGGCCAACTCCAACAGCTCTTTGTCTTTCTCGTCAAGCTTCTTTTTTATCTCCAGAGTATGGGAACGAATGATACTTCCGAAGGAAATTTGCAAGTAGTTCACATAAGCATAACTTTCATCACTTATAATGGAAAACACATCTACGTTGTTGATCTTGGGATTGACCACTGTGGATTTGGCTTGGTAATTTTCCAACACATCTATTTTTTCCTTGATACGCTGGGCATCCTCAAAATGCAGAGCCTTCGCATGTTCTTTCATCTGCTTTTTGAAACCTTGAAGCGATTCTTTAAAATTTCCCTTAATGATATTTCGAATGGCTTCAATGTTCTCGTTATAGGCTTCTTCCGAATATTTATCCTCACAAGGCCCCAAACAATTTCCCAAATGATACTCCAGGCATACCTTGTACTTTCCTGCCTTTATCTTTTCTTCTGAAAGGTGATAGTTACAGGTACGTAGCGGATACAACCCTTTGATGAGATCCAGCAAAGTGTGTACTGTACGCATATTTGTATAGGGCCCGAAGTATTCACTGCCGTCCTTGATCAACTTCCGGGTGGAGAACACCCTTGGAAAACGTTCCTTTTTGATGCATAACCAGGGATAGGTCTTGTCATCCTTCAACATGACATTGTACTTGGGCTGGTACTTCTTGATAAGGTTATTCTCAAGCAACAGTGCATCGGTTTCGGTGGCGACCACGATATGTTTAACCCTCTTGATGCGTTTAACCAACAGGCGGGTTCGGGCATTGTCATGCTGTTTGGTAAAATAGGAGGCCACCCGCTTCTTCAAATTCTTGGCTTTTCCAACATACAGCAATTTATCATCCTTATCGTAGTACTGATAAACACCAGGCAGATTGGGTAGGGTAGAAATTTGAAGTTTGATGGAAGCCTCATCCATACTTCAAAGATAATCGATGTTTTAATTTCTGAAAGACCGAATACCCGGCTAATTTCAAGAAGTGGAAATCCCAGATGCACTTCAGTCTTTTTTCCTAAATTGCAGCAACTAAGTCTCACACTATGAACATAGCCGTACTCTCCCGTGGAGAACAACTGTATTCTACCCAAAGCTTACTCAAGGCGGGACTGGAGCGGAATCATCACATGGAGGTACTGGACCCTTCCTTGTGTACGCTCGCCATCGAAAACGGAAAATCGGTCTTGTACTACGGCGATGAGATTGTCGACGATCTGCATGCGGTTATACCTAGGGTGGGAGCATCCAATACCTATTACGGCTCATCACTGGTGCGCCATTTGCAAGCCTGTGGGGTCTTTTGTGCCGTAGAAGCCGAACCCATCCTGCAGTCGAGGAACAAATGGACCTGCTTTCAGATCTTGTCCAAGGCCAATATCCCGGTCCCTCAAACATATCTGGGTAATGCCTATAATTTCGAAGCGGTCCTGCAACATTTGGGTAAGGCGCCGGTAATCATCAAGATCTTGCAGGGCACTCATGGACAGGGAGTGATCCTTGCCGAAACCTATCAATCTGCCTTATCAACCATTGAGACTTTAAAAGCCGCCAAAGTACGTTTTATCATTCAGGAATTCATCGCCGAATCCAAGGGATGCGATTTGCGGGTGATCGTAGTGGACGGTAAAGTAGTTGCTGCCATGAAGCGGCAAAGCCAGGAGGGAGATTTTCGCTCAAACCTGCACCGCGGTGGCACTTCCGAAGTAATTGAACTCACTCAAAAAGAAGAAAGTGTTGCATTGCGCGCAGCCAAAGCTTTGAGGCTGGGGGTGTGTGGTGTGGATATTCTACAAACCAACAATGGGCCTGTGGTATTGGAAGTGAATTCCACTCCTGGCCTGGAGGGAATAGAAACGACAACCGGTATCGACATTGCAGAAAAGATCATTCATTTTATTGAACGCAACAGGCGATAGCAACTAGTGGACGTTAAAAGATTTTATTTCATTAGTTCCAAATAGACCTTCATTTTAGTACCTTATCACCTCTAAAAATACAATGCCCTTGAAACGAAAAATTGGAAGAGTCGATAAGGCCGATTTCCCGCTGTTACAACTTTACGATGTTGATATAAAAATAGACACCGGAGCGTATACTTCGTCCATTCACTGTAAAAACGTAGTGGTAGAAGACAATTATCTAAAATGTGTTTTCTTGGATGAAAATCAACCCAGTTATCATGAAAAAGAATTCACCTTCGATGAATACGACGTGCGGGTAGTGAAAAGCAGTAACGGACAATCGGAACCACGGTATCGCATTCAAACCAAGATCGTATTATTTGGTAAAAGATATCCTATTTTCTTAACGCTTAGCGATCGGGAAGAGATGAAGTATCCAGTCTTGTTAGGCCGGCAATTTCTAACCAGACGATTTATGGTGGATATTAACAAAACAAACCTTTCCTATAAACTAAAAACAAAAAAATGAATATAAAACTCCTTTCGGCTAATCCTGCACTTTATTCTTCCAAGCGAATAATCGAAGCTGCGAAACAGCGCAATCATAATATTGAGGTTATTAATCATACCAAATGCGATATCGTTATTGAGAAGAAAAAGCCAACCATTTTTTACAAAGGGAAGCAACTGGAAAAGGTAGATGCCGTAATTCCTCGAATCGGTGCCTCGGTCACGTTTTATGGAACCGCCGTGGTTCGACAGTTCGAAATGATGCACTGCTTTACCACGACCGAGTCACAGGCCCTGGTTCGATCGAGAGATAAATTGAGAAGTCTACAAATCTTATCCAGAGCGGGGCTTGGCCTTCCTAAGACCATTTTTACAAATTACTCTAAGAATGTGGAAGAGATCATCGCCCAACTGGGCGGGGCTCCCGTAATAATTAAACTCCTGGAAGGCACCCAAGGAATTGGAGTGATCCTTGCCGAAACCGATAAGGCCGCAGAATCGGTCATTGAGGCGTTCAATAATTTGCAAGCACGAGTCATTGTTCAGGAATTCATAAAAGAAGCAGGTGGAGCCGATATCAGGGCTTTTGTGGTAGACGGTCAGGTGGTAGGTGCCATGAAGCGACAGGGAAAAGTAGGAGAATTTAGGAGTAATCTTCATCGGGGAGGGAGTGCCAAGGTCATCGAACTTTCGGACGAAGAAGAAACCGCCGTGATAAAAGCGGCCAAGGCTATGGGATTGGGAATCGCCGGAGTGGATCTTCTTCAATCGGCCAGAGGGCCCCTCATTTTGGAGGTCAACTCCTCACCCGGTCTTGAAGGTATTGAAGAGGCAACCGGGGTCGATATTGCAAACACGATTATTAAATTCATAGAACGAAATGTTTAAGAATGGCCAAGAAGAACGATCTACATATCCTTGGAGAACAGATAAAGCCCGGAGAGAGTAAAACGATTAACTTCAGTTTTGCCAAACTTTACACGGCCACCAATGTTGAAGTTCCGGTGATCATTGAACGTTCAGCGACACCTGGCCCTACTATCCTGCTAACAGGGGGTATCCATGGAGACGAAATAAATGGAGTTGAAATTGTACGGCAACTTATCGCCAAGAAAATCAATAGACCTAAAATAGGAACGATCATCTCCATTCCTATTCTTAACATTTTTGGTTTTTTGGATGCCAATAGGGCCTTCCCCGACGGCCGCGATTTAAATCGGATGTTTCCTGGCGCAAAGAACGGGTCCCTGGCCAGCAGGGTGGCGTACCATTTTACCAAGGAAATTTTACCCAAGGCCAATTATTGTTTAGATTTTCACACCGGAGGAGCGAGCAGGTTCAACGCGGCTCAAATTCGAATTGCCCCGGAAGACGAAAAATTATTGGAACTGGCACGGGTATTTAATGCTCCATTTACTGTCTATTCAAAAAATCTTAACAAGTCATACCGGAACACCTGTTACAAAATGGGCATTCCCATTCTTCTATTTGAAGGAGGAAAATCATTGGAGAGTAACAAATACATTGTCAAAGATGGGGTTGATGGGGTGATGCGTGTGCTGGATCATTTGGGCATGCTCGGTGAAAAGTTTACCAATACTACCCCCCAGGCCGAAACTATCCTCATTGAAAAAAGCACCTGGGTAAGAGCGCAGCGAAGTGGGTTGTTACATGTGAAGATCGATTGTAATAAATATGTAGAGAAGGATGAGTTTTTGGCTACCATCACAGATCCTTACGGCACCATGCGGTTCAAAGTAACTTCCCCGAACAGCGGCTACATCATCAATATCAACCAAGCGCCTATCGTTCACCAGGGAGATGCCATTTTCCATCTTTCAACAAAAGCGATTTCGCCTTCTTCCTTATAAAAAACCGATAAGTGAATGGGCAAATCCCAACTACGTATTTCATACCTGGAAAAAAGAAAGGAACTTCCCCTTGATCTCATCGATGAATTCAGTCTAAAGATTGCCAACCAAACTTTGGTTCTTCCTATTTGGAATAGAACGTACTACCATCTCTTTCTTACCATTTCAGAAAAAAAGGAGGTCAACACCCAATTTATCCTCCACATACTCCAGGGCCGGGAAAAAAGTGTTGTTATTTCCAAATCAAATTTCAGCACAAATACGCTTCAACATTTTTTGCTACAAGAGAATACCGTATTAAAACCCTCAGCTTATGGAATACCAGAGCCACAAAATGGCCTGGAAATATCGGTGGACAAGTTGGAAGTGGTCTTTGTTCCTTTGCTGGCATTCGACCTCAACGGGAACCGGGTGGGTTATGGAAAGGGATTCTACGATCGCTTTCTGGCAACTTGCCAGGAAGACGCAATTTTTATCGGACTTTCTTTTTTTGAAGCTGAAAAACAGATCGAAGTGAGTAATGACGATGTTCCTTTACACTATTGTGTAACTCCAGAGCAGGTTTATGATTTCAGAAAATGATGATTAAGACTGAGTTTCCGGAGCGTTGGTTGGATCGATTTCTTTTTCCTTTTCTTTCTTCGGAAAGGCTTTTTTATTGAAGACAAGTAATAGTGCAACCCCCACGCTAATCGATGAGTCGGCCACATTGAAAACCGGGTTAAAAAAGGAGAAAGAGAACATGTCTACTACCTTCCCGTGAAAGAGTTTTCCATAGCCTCCTCCCTCCGGAAAAATGCCGGATACTTGCCCGTAGCTATCTTCGAAGATCAAGCCGTAGAATACCGAATCGATTATATTACCGAAGGCTCCTGCAAAGATGAGGGCAATGGAGATCAACAAAACCCTGGGTGCATGTTTCCGAACCGAGTCCCAAAGCCAGTAGCCAATCCCAACTATGGCAAACAGTCTGAATATGGTAAGAATAAGCTTGCCATAGGCACCTGGGATTTGCACCCCCCAGGCCATTCCCTTGTTTTCTACAAAATGGATCTTAAACCAACTCAACACGTCCACTTCCTCTCCCAGGACAAAGTTAGTCTTGATATAGATCTTGGAGATCTGGTCGATCAATAATATGAGAATGATTAGAAAGACTGCTTTTTTCAGCGACATGCTTTTCAATTGAAATAGGCGGCTAAAATAACAAATTATTGTGGGCTTTTCAGCAAACTTATGTCGCCATTAACACTCCAGGCGGCAAGCTCATATTTTCCATTGGATGTCAGTTCGTTTTCCACTTGCCCTTCCAAAGATCTTGCAATTGCGGTAACTCCCGGCATTGCGTGAACAGTGATCGACCCATTCTTTGTGTAGAGGCTGGCTTCACCTTCAAATTCATCCAGCAAAATTGTCCCTTCAACCAGATCCATAACCAAGTTTTGGATAGGCCCTTTGGTGTACACTGAAGCCAGTTGAGATTCAATTCCAAGGGTGATCGAAGCCGGAATTAGCACTTCCATTTCGATCGAGAGCACTTTGTGTGCAGCCAATTTATCGTTTTGTGCTTTGAAATAGGGAGTCCTTCCCGTATTGATCGAAAGGATTTTCTGCGCTTCGGAAACTTGCAACACAACCTGCTCGCTGTGCTCTCCTTCAATTCGAACGATCAATTGGATCTTATCCTTGTTGCCCGATGCGATTCGAATGGAATTCACCTCATCGGACACGATCTCCAAAGTACGCAGTTCTGTTGCATCCCAGAGGCGCTCGATGCGTTTTTGAGCGAAACTGTGAAACATTCCGAATAGAATACAGATGATATAGCAATAAATTTTCAGCATAAAAAACCCCGAACAACTGCGTTCAGGGCTATTGAATAAATTTTTGACTATTTTTATTTTTGCAGGTTCTTTGCCTCGATGCTTAGTGTAGCATGGGGTACCAGCTTCAATCGTTCCGGATTGATCAATTTCCCGGTTACACGGCAAATTCCATAGGTTTTGTTCTCAATTCGGATCAATGCATTTTTCAAGTCGCGAATAAACTTTTCCTGCCGAATAGCTAACTGAGAGGAGGTCTCCTTACTCATCACTTCACTCCCTTCGTCGAAGGCCTTAAAGGTGGGCGAGGTATCATCGGTTCCGTTGTTACTATCGTTCTTGTAAGCGCTTTCGATTAAATGTAATTGTTCCTGCGCTTTTCTTATCTTTTCTTGTATAAGAGCTTTGAATTCCTCCAATTCCTTATCGCTGTATCGATTCTTTACTTCCTGGGACATAATTCTAATGTTTTTTAATACTCAATTTGGTAGCGATATCATCAAACGCAATTTCCGTTCCATTACCTACTTCCGCTTCAAATTGAAGTACCTCTGTTAAGGTTTCTTGTTTTATGTAAGCTAAATTCTGCTCTACAGCAGTTTTCAGGTTTTTATCTTCTTGAAGGGTGATCTCCACTCGGTCTGTTACCTCAAAACCGGAATCTTTCCTCAAATTTTGAATTCGATTGACCAATTCCCTGGCAATTCCTTCATTTTTCAACTCCTCATTGATTGTCACATCCAGCGCAACCGTCACTCCTCCTGCGTTGGCGACCAACCAGCCCTCAATATCCTGGGAGCTAATTAGTACGTCATCCAAGGTCAATGTAACGTTTTTTTCGTTAAACGTGACAGAAATTTCACCGTCTTTTTCTAAAATCGCGATCTCTTCCTGCCCAAAATCCTGAATCACAGCGGCAATTCCCTTCATCTCTTTTCCAAATCGTGGGCCTAATTTCTTAAAATCGGGCTTGATCTGCTTCACTAGGATACCACTTCCCTCATCGATCAATTCAATCTCCTTTACGTTCACTTCACTCTTTATCAAGTCGGATACCGCGAGTATCTCCTCACGTGAAGCTTCGTCAAGAACGGGGATCATGATCTTTTGTAGCGGTTGACGTACTTTGATCTTCTCGCGTTGTCTCAACGATAAAACCAGGGAGCTTATTGTTAGCGCTTGTTGCATTTTGTGCTCCAACGCTTTGTCTATGTTGGACGTGTTTGCTTCCGGAAAGTTACTCAAATGAACAGATTCTTCGCTTTCCCTTACCGTTCCTGCCGTTAGATCCTTGTAAAGTCTATCCATAAAGAAGGGGGCTACTGGAGCGCCTAATTGAGCAACCGTAACCAAACAGGTATATAAGGTTTGGTACGCAGAGATCTTGTCTTCACCATAACTGCCTTTCCAGAATCGTCTCCGGCTTAGTCGCACAAACCAGTTGGACAGGTTTTCCTGAACAAATTCTGAAATAGCCCGCGTGGCCTTCGTAGGCTCATAGTCGCTGTAGGCCTCATCTACGGTTAAGATGAGCGAATTTAGTTCTGAAAGGATCCAGCGGTCGATCTCTGGCCTTTTATCCATGGCTACCTCAGCTTCAGCATAATCGAACTTATCCAGATTGGCATATAAACTGAAGAAACTGTAGGTGTTGTAGAGTGTTCCGAAGAACTTATTGCGCACTTCGGCGATTCCATCCAGGTCGAACTTCAGATTATCCCATGGATTTGCGTTGCTAATCATGTACCAACGTGTGGCATCTGGACCATAGGTGTCGAGCGTTTCAAAAGGATCTGTGGCGTTACCCAGGCGTTTGGACATCTTCTGACCGTTTTTGTCGAGTACCAGCCCATTCGACATCACATTTTTATAGGCCACATCGTCAAAAAGCATGGTCGCAATGGCATGCAACGTATAGAACCAACCCCGGGTTTGATCCACTCCTTCGGCAATGAAATCGGCTTTGCGCCAGGTCTTTTCCACTTTTTCCTTGTGCTCGAATGGATAATGCCATTGTGCATAAGGCATGGAACCACTGTCAAACCAAACATCGATTAGATCTGCTTCACGGTTCATGGCCTGCCCGGAGGGTGACACCAGGACGATCTCATCTACTATGTTCTTATGCAGATCTACCTTTTCATAGTTTTTATCTGAAAAATCCCCCACTTTAAAATCATCGAAAATATCCTTCTCCATAAAACCGGCTTCCACCGATTTTGCCATCTCGGCTTTCAGCTCTTCAATGGATCCAATACAGATAGCCTCTTTACCATCTTCCGTTCGCCAGATGGGCAGTGGGATTCCCCAGTAACGAGAGCGGGACAGGTTCCAGTCGTTGGCATTAGCCAGCCAATTCCCGAAACGCCCGTCCCCGGTTGCCTTGGGCTTCCAGTTTATGGTCTCGTTCAGTTCGAACATACGGTCCCGGAAGGAGGTTACCTGGATGAACCAGGAATCCATGGGGTAATACAAAATGGGTTTGTCGGTACGCCAGCAGTTGGGATAACTGTGAACGTATTTCTCAACTTTAAAGGCTTTGTTCTCTGTTTTGAGTTTGATGGCCAGTTCCACGTCCACACTTTTTTCGGGTGCTTCGCCTTCGTTATAATACTCATTCTTGACGTACTTGCCTCCCAAATCTCCCAGTTCCGGGCGGAATCGACCTTGCAGATCGACCAGGGGAACTAAGTTGTCGTTTTCGTCTTTTACCAGTAAAGGCGGTACTTCGGGAGATGCCTCTTTGGCTACTTTGGCATCATCTGCTCCAAAGGTGGGCGCGGTATGAACGATCCCAGTTCCGTCTTCGGTAGTGACAAAATCCCCGGGGATCACTCGAAATGCATTTTCCGGGTGTTCATAAGGCAGTGCATAGGGTAATAGCTGCTCGTACCGAATTCCAACCAGGTCGTCTCCTTTGAATTCCTGGGCCAAGAAATAGGGTATCTTTTTAGCACCTTCTGTGTAATTTTTCAACTCCTCCTGGTCTTCGACAGCTTCAAACTTTCCACTGAATTGGTAGCTTACCAGATTCTTTGCCAGAATCACATTAATGGGCTCAAAGGTGTATTGATTAAACGATTTTACCAACGCATAATCGATCTTTGGTCCTACCGTGAGCGCGGTATTGCTAGGCAAGGTCCAGGGGGTGGTCGTCCAGGCAAGGAAGTGAACCGTTCCGAAGTCCTTCAGGAAATCGGGTAAGGTGCTATCGATGGCTTTGAATTGTGCCACAACGGTAGTATCTGTCACATCCTGGTACGTCCCGGGCTGATTGAGCTCATGCGAGCTGAGACCGGTTCCGGCTTTTGGAGAATATGGCTGGATAGTGTAGCCTTTATAAAGCAGGTCCTTATTGTAGATCTGCTTGAGGATCCACCACACCGTTTCCATGTATTTGGATTCGTATGTGATATAAGGATCTTCCATGTCTACCCAATAACCGGAGCGTTCTGTGAGTTTGTTCCATACATCGGTATAGCGCATCACGGCCTTTCTGCAAGCTTTGTTATAGTCTTCTACAGAGATTTTGGTGCCAATGTCTTCTTTGGTGATTCCCAATTCCTTCTCTACTCCCAGTTCAATAGGCAAACCATGGGTGTCCCAACCGGCTTTCCGATCCACTTTGTAGCCTTTTTGGGTTTTGAACCGACAAAAAATATCCTTGATCGCACGAGCCATGACATGATGAATCCCGGGCAGGCCATTGGCCGAAGGTGGCCCTTCAAAAAAAATAAAGGGTTCCTGTCCCTCCCGGCTCGAAATACTCTTCTCAAAAATGGATTCTTCGTTCCAAAATTCGAGTACTTCTTCGGCCAGTTTGGGTAGGTCTAATCCCTTGTATTCCTTAAAATTTTTGCTCATTTATAACTCACTGCGAATAAGGATGCGAAAGTAAGAAATTTTGAACAAAAATTCGCTAGCGCTGTCGAGGTTTCGAGGAAAAGTTGATGGACTTTTAACAATCGAAAAGCACTGCGTAAATCACGGTACTTTTTTATTTGTCGAGTTAATAATTTTTATTGGCGAACGAACCGAACTTCGGTTTCGGCATCTCCTGTGGCTCCGTTTTCATCGATAGCTAGGGATTGCGTGATCCGCATTTCGTTTTCATTGAACAGCGCGAATTCAAATGTTCCATCCCCAAACTCACTACCTCCGTCAAAGGTGATAGTTTGTGTATTGGCATCCAGTTGAAAGGTTCCTGTCTCATCGAGTACAATGATCTCTGTATCGGTTTCCGTCATACCTGCCACGGTGATCGTGGTGGTAATTCGATATTGTCCTTCGGCAGCATAAGTCCCATCCTCACTAAAAACCACGACCACCTGGAACGTATCACCTACGATCGTGGTGGTGGAATTCACCGGAATCCCGTTCACCTCGAACGTTTGTTCAATATTTGATGTCAAATAGGTGAGATCATGCGATCCGGCAATGTTTGCCTTGCTGAGCAGAAAAGCACTTTCACCCCCATTGTCGTCTTTTTTACAGGCGAGTAGCATGGGGATGGCGATGATAAGAATAAGTAGGTTTTTGATTGGTTTCATGTGAATTGGTTTTTTATAAATATAGGAGCTTAATTAACCCGTATTTTCCCACGAAGAAAATTTTTATCCCCACGTTACTAACAGGATTTTTCTATCTTTAATCAAAATCATCACGGCTTGAAACACTTCCTAATTGCTTTGCTTTTGGTTCCTTTCTTCGGAAGTGCTCAAAGTTATGTCGACCTGTTGAAATTGGGTTATGGCAGAACTTTTAATAATGAATTTGAAGGCCCCAGATCTCCAGATACCTTTATAACCACTTTGGAAGCCGATTTCACGGTCCCGGTAGTATTGAATGAAAAACATGCTTTGATCACGGGCCTTTCGTTTAACAGGAATCATGTGCAGCTCTTCCCCGATAATGACATTGAACTTTTTCGCCCCGGCTATGATGCCGATGGTTTTGCTACCTTAATAAGCACTACCCTAAAACTAGGAGTGGCCAGCACCTTTGACTCGACATGGAGCAGTACGATCGTGCTGCTTCCTAAGCTCGCCTCCGACTACAAGAACATCTCCGGGGATGATTTCTATTTTGGTGGTTTCGCTGTGTTGAAAATGCAAAAAACCGAACAGTTGAAATATCGCTTTGGGATCTATGCCTCCGGCGAGGCCTTTGGTTTCTTCACAACACCCATTATTGGATGGTATTATTTGAGTCCGAATGGTCAATTCGAAATGGATATGTCACTTCCCGTAGCCGCCGACATAAATTATACCAGCGGGGCATTTACTTATGGGTTGGATTACTACGGAATAGGCCGAAGTTTTAACATCAATAGCGATGATGGAAATACCTATGTGGATCTTAGCACCTTGGATTTTGCAGCCTATTTTCAGTACAATGCGTTTGAAAAAAGCGTCCTTTTACGAGCGAAAATTGGATACTCAACCAACGATTATGAAGTATATTTACAGGGAGATAAGATCGATCTGGGAGTCTCGGCATTTAGTTTTGGAGACAATCGGGAACAATTAAATCCAACGATAAAGGGGAGCCCCTTTGTGAAGTTCGAGGCTATCTATCGATTCGATATACCAGGAAATTCAGAAAAAAAAGAAAACAACGAATAATGGACCGTACCTGTCCGGAATGTGGAGAGAAGATCATTGGTCGCGCCGATAAGAAATTCTGCAGCGATGCATGCAGGAATGCCCATAACAACGCATTGAACAAAGACAGTAAAAATCTCATTCGGAACACCAACAACCGCCTGCGTAAGAACCACCGCATCCTGGAAGCTTTGAACACCAAGGACAAAACCAAGGTTACCAAAAATAGTTTGGTGAAAGCCGGATTCCTTTTTGAATACTGTACCGGGACTTATACCACCAAAGCGGGAAGCACCTACTACTATGTGTACGACCAGGGATATTTACCGTTGGAAAACGACTATTATCTATTGGTAAAACGAGATCTTTAAACAAGTTCGTATGAATTCAAGTGTGATCATGACCTTGATAATTATTGGTGTCGGCGCTGGCATAATTATCCTGTCCATTTTTTTTAATAATAAGCAACGTCTCCTTCGGAATTTGAAAAAGACCAAAGCGATTCCTGTCAATCGAGCACAAGAAAATCAATATGTAAAGCTCATTGGAAAGGCCAAACATGTTACGGAACCGCTCAATGCTCCGTTGAGTGGTCGTCCCTGTGTTTTTTATCAGATCCTTGTGGAACGGAAAGGCAGCAAGAATAGTTGGCATACGGTGATAAAAGAGATCGTTGCCGACGATTTCTTCATCGAGACTGGAGACGAAATGGCCATTGTTAAAATGAAGGACAGCCAACCGGTGCGCATGGTGTACCTGGTTAAGGATCACAATGAACATTCGGCCACTTTTAATGACGCGAACGAGACGGTAGAGGCCTACTTAAAAAATCATGGAAAGAGCAGCGTAGGGTTCCTGGGGCTAAACAAAACAATGCGGTACAAAGAAGGGATCATTGAGATCGATGAAACTATTGCCGTCAAAGGAGTGGCTAATTGGAAAAGGCTAAGCGAACCCATTGCGGGTTATCCTTATTCCAAGATACTTACCCTATTCGGCACCAAAAAGCAGAAACTCGTGGTAACAGACCTTCCGAAGGCCACGCAAGAGAATAAAGCAGTACGTTAAATAACTACTTCCAGCTATGTCCTTTTAGTTGAATGGCTGCCTTTAGCACATCTTTCTGGCTAATTTGTCCAACCAATTTGCCCTCTTTGAGAATTGGGAAACGCCTACGACGTGAATTCAGGAAAAGATCGGCTGCATCGAACACATTCATATCTCCGTCTATCGTTTCTACTTCCTTCACCATATGATCCTCCACTTTCACGTCCTGCATGGGCTGATTATAGTAACGGCTATGACTTATTTGCTTCATACAATCCCCTTCTGAAATGATACCGACCAGTTCGTTTTTATCATTGACCACGGGCCCACCGGAGATCCTTTTCTTGATCAAGGTGTTCATCACTTCCATGACCGATTGGTTCGGACGGAAGGTGATGAGATTGGTAGTCATATAGTCTGAAACTTTAATATTTTCGGAAGAACCTTTTGTGGGTTTGGCCCTTTTACCGATGTAACTTTTAATTCCCATGCTGTTAGGTTTTTAGCTTTTTAAAGATAGGAAAAAATAATTAATAGCAACCTCCGAACCCGCTTTTGATGCCCATTTAAAGCGGGTGTAGCGGCTGTTTTCAACAATAATCCGTACTTTTAGTTTTACAATTCATTCCCTATGAGAAAACCGCATGCATTTCTTTCTTTTTTACTGCTTATCGGTCTAATCTTTTATAGTTTTTTCAGTCTCATGCCGCGCAAAGGCGCTCCTGCTTCCGTCCCGGAAACCGAGTTTTCTGCCGAAAGAGCATTGGTCCCATTAAAGGAAATTAGCCGAAAACCTCACTTCATTGGTAACGATGAGCACGCACGAGTTCGGGAATATTTGTTAGAACAACTTCGTGCATTGGAATTAGAACCTGAAGTCCAGAAAGGATTTGTCTACAAGGAGTGGGGTGGCCTCATTAAACCTGCAAATATCCTCGCAAAGATCCCAGGAACAAATCCTGGAAATGCCCTGCTTGTTTTTTCGCATTATGACAGTTCGCTTGTACCTTCCTTTGGAGCCAGTGATGCCGGGAGTGGGGTGGTCACCATCTTGGAAAGTTTGCGGGCCTACCTGGCAGGTGGTAACAAGCCAAAAAACGATATCATCGTTCTTTTTACAGACGGCGAAGAAATCGGGCTGGACGGGGCCAAATTATTTGTCGAGGAACACCCCTGGGCAAAAGAAGTTCGACTGGCACTCAATTTTGAAGCCCGAGGCAGTGGAGGTCCCAGCAATATGATACTGGAAACCAACCAGGGTAATCATAACATCATCCAGAGCTTTATTGACGCCAATGTGAAATTCCCGGTCGCCTCCTCCCTCATGTACAGTATTTATAAAATGCTTCCCAATGACACTGACTCCACAGTACTTCGGGAAGATGGTGACATCGATGGGCTTTTTTTCGCTTTTATAGATGACCATTTCGATTACCACACTGCGAACGATTCCTTCGAAAATCTAGATCGGAATACCCTGCAGCACCAGGGAACTTACTTACTTCCGCTGTTGCATTACTATGCCAATTCGGATTTGAGTAATCTGAAGACAAGTCAAGACGATGTCTATTTCAATATTCCCCTGGGTACGATCATAAGCTACCCGTTTTCCTGGATTTTCCCCATGTGGATTCTTGCCGTACTTCTTTTGGTGGGGCTTGTTTTTTTCGGAATTAAAAAAGAAGTATTAAAAGGAAAGGAAATCGGGAAGGGGTTTTTAGCATTGCTGTTGTCGTTGGTGATAGCAGTGGTAGTTGGATTTGGCGGTTGGAAATTGATACTGAAACTCTATCCGCAGTACAACGAGATCCAGCATGGCTTCACTTACAACGGTCATGCCTACATAGCATTCTTCGTATTCTTAACAGCGGCTATTTGCTTTATGGTCTACCGAAGGATGAAAATCTCAAGTGTCGCTAGCGCTTATGTGGCGCCAATAACGCTTTGGGTAATTATCAATCTGCTGCTGGCCATTTATCTCAAAGGAGGCGCATATTTTATCGTTCCTGTTTTCTTCGCGCTCATTGCTCTTTGGGTGCTCATTAGACAGCAGCGACCCAATCTCTTGTTGATGGTCATCCTGGGAACTCCAGCCATCCTAATTTTTAGTCCGTTGATACAATTCTTCCCGGTTGGATTAGGCCTTGACATGCTGGTCGCCAGTTGTGTGTTTACCGTACTGCTTTTCGGTTTGTTGTTTAGTGTGTTCGGCTTTTACCGTTATAATCGATTGATCTCCATTTTGAGTTATATAGTGGCATTCAGTTTTTTCCTCAGTGCGCACTTCAGCAGCGATTATTCTGAAACACGTCAGCGCCCCACCAGTCTTGTCTATTACAAGACTGTGGATGCTGCTCCACCGGCAGCCTATTGGGTTACCTACGATAAAACACTTGACGACTGGACCGAAGGCTACCTCGGTAAAGAACCCGAGGAAGCTTCCAACTATGTGGTGAGTTCATCCGGGAGTAAGTACAACACCGGTTATGCTTTTGCTGCCCCTGCCCCACTCATTGAAGTGCCCAGGTTTGAAATACGGATCGATCGTGATAGTTTATTTGGAGATGAGCGCGAGATTACCTTCACCCTTCTACCAAAACGAGATGTCCACATAATTCGGTTGTACGCCGACTCCCTGGTAACTTTCCAGCAGTTATCTTTCAATGGGAAACAAGTAACTCCCGGCGATTCGGAAAATCGACTGTTGGGACGATCATCCAATTTCCTGTTGCACTACAATGTTTCAGAAAATGATTCACTGGAAGTGAACTATCGGGTTACCGAAGGCGTGGATCCTAAATTCAGTGTATTGGAATACTCCCTGGATCTCCTCGAAAATCCACTATTTACAGTAAATAAGCGTCCGTCAACTGCCATGCCGAAGCCATTTGTCACAACAGATGCCGTGATCGTTCAACGAAAACTGGATATTGATGCACAACGGCAAATGGTGGGTGATACCTTAATTCAGGTCGCCAATGAGTAGGACGATTGCCATAGCGGGGATGGGATGGCTGGGAATTCCATTGGCCCAGAGACTGAAGATGCTTGGATTCATTGTAAAAGGAAGTGTCACCCAATCACGTAAGGCGAAGATCCTTCAGAACAACGGTTTCCAAATGTATACAATAACCATCACCGAGGCTGGGGTACGTGGTGAAGTTCAGGATTTTCTGAAAGGTGTGACAGACCTTGTCGTCATGATCCCACCCGGATTGCGGAGAAATACAGGCTCAGACTACGTCCTTAAAATGACACACTTCCTGGGAGAGATCGAGAAATCGCAAGTGGCGAATTGTATCTTTATTAGCAGTACTTCTGTCTACGGAGACGAACAAGGAAGAGTTACCGAAAAGGACCTCCCTCAACCAGAAAATGAAGCAGGGAGACAACTATTCCAGGTAGAGCAATTATTTTTTACTTCCAGTTTTAATACGAGCATAGTACGGTTTGGTGGTTTGTTTGGGGGCAGCCGACAACCGGTACGTTATTTGGCGGGTAGAGAGAATTTGAGTGGCGGAAATGCCCCGGTGAACCTCATCCATCGAAAAGACTGCGTACAGATAATTTCAGAGATCATTCAACAGCAGGCCTTCGGCTATATATTCAATGCGGTGAATCCAAAGCATCCTTCCAAAGCAAAATACTATACACGAAAATCACAGGAATTAGGATTGGAATCTCCCCGGTTTTCAGATCCAAAAGAAACTGAGAATTTCAAACAAGTGGACTCCGTAAATCTGGATTCCATTCTGGGTTTTTCGTTTGTCAATCCTCTTTAAATAAAATCGATTATCGCTATCTTTAGACGTTCAAATTAAAAGCTATCCATGAAATATCCATCAACTCCTCGTTTGCTGTTGATCCTCCTTTTATTCTTCGGAATTTACACTGAAAACGCAACAGCTCAATCCTATGATGAATCCCTTTATGATGCCTTGGAGTATCGCCTTGTTGGTCCTTTCCGTGGTGGGAGAAGTGCTGCTGTAACGGGGGTTCCCAACAAACCGAATCTTTACTACTTCGGCGCGACCGGGGGTGGAGTTTGGAAGACTACCGATGGAGGACGGACCTGGAGCAATATAAGTGATGGTTTTTTCGGAGGTTCAATCGGTTCCATTGAAGTGGCCGAAGGGGACCCCAATGTGATCTATGTTGGAGGTGGTGAAAAAACCGTTCGCGGAAACGTCTCCTCGGGATATGGCATATGGAAAACAGAGGATGCTGGAAAAACATGGACCCAAAGTGGATTAAAATCAACCCGGCATATTCCGCGCATCGCTGTGCATCCCAAAGATCACAATACC
Organism: Flavobacteriaceae bacterium; assembly: GCA_013043825.1. Taxonomy (GTDB): domain Bacteria; phylum Bacteroidota; class Bacteroidia; order Flavobacteriales; family Flavobacteriaceae; genus Aureisphaera. The sequence goes on along the minus strand of JABDNM010000115.1, from coordinate 9,433 downwards.
GTCTATGCTGCTGTGCTTGGCAACATTTACAAACCAACGCAAGAACGCGGCATTTATAAAAGTACCGATGGAGGTAAAAACTGGAGACGCACATTATTTGCCAATCCCGATGCCGGGGCGGTAGATCTTGCGATGGATCCAAATAACCCCAGGATACTCTACGCCTCTACCTGGAATGTAAGACGTACGCCATACAGCTTAAGCAGTGGTGGAGACGGCTCGGGTTTATGGAAAAGCACAGACAGCGGTGAAACCTGGAAGGAGATCTCTAAAAACAAAGGATTCCCTACCGATACCCTCGGAATTATTGGAGTTACAGTTTCCCCGGTCGATAGCGATCGTATTTGGGCGATTGTTGAGAACAAAGAAAAAGGAGGCGTTTACAGGAGTGATGATGGAGGTAAAAGCTGGAGCCAGGTGAACAGTGAAAGGAAACTTCGGCAACGCGCCTGGTACTACACACGAATTTACGCCGATTCCAAAGACAAGGACATCGTGTATGTGTTGAATGTGCGTTATCACAAGAGCACCGATGGCGGCAAGACCTATGAAACCTATGTTGCTCCCCATGGCGATCATCATGACCTTTGGATCGCTCCGGAAGACCCGGATAGAATGATTATTGGTGATGACGGAGGCGCCCAGGTAACCTACGACGGTGGTGAGACCTGGAGTACTTATCACAACCAGCCTACATCTCAATTTTATCGAGTAACCACAGATAATTCTTTTCCTTACCGAATTTACGCCGCCCAGCAAGACAATTCTACGGTACGCATTCCTCACAGAACGGAAGGCTGGGATATCGATGAAGATGACTGGGAGCGTACAGCAGGGGGTGAAAGCGCTCACATTGCCATAGATCCGGATGATAACGATATAGTATATGGCGGCAGTTACGATGGATTCCTAACACGTTATAATCATAGGAACAAGACGGTACGAAGTATCAGCGTTTGGCCAGACAATCCCATGGGGCATGGTGCGGAAGAAATGAAATATCGTTTTCAATGGAATTTTCCCATCTTTTTTTCACCCCACGATTCAAATAAGCTCTATACCGCCTCAAACCAATTGCATGTAACAACCAACGAGGGTGAGAGTTGGAAGGTAATAAGCCCCGATCTCACGCGAAACGATCCAACTAAATTAAAATCATCTGGCGGACCTATCACACAAGACAATACTTCGGTGGAGTACTACTGTACCATCTTCGCCGCTGCCGAATCCCCCATTACTCCCGGACTTCTTTGGACGGGAAGTGATGACGGGCTGGTGCATGTTTCCAGGGACGGTGGCGCGAATTGGGAAAATGTAACTCCCAGGGGCATGCCGGAATGGATGATGGTGAATAGTATCGAACCCTCCCGTTTCAACGCCGGAACCTGCTATATAGCAGGTACCAAATACAAAACAGGAGATTTTGCCCCCTATTTGTACAAAACCACTGACTTTGGAAAAACATGGAAAAAGATCACAACAGGTATTGAGAATGAACACTTCACCCGGGTATTGAGGGAAGACCCAACAATGCAAGGTTTATTATATGCTGGCACCGAAACAGGGATGTATGTTTCGTTCAACGACGGAGTATATTGGCAAAAGTTCCAATTGAATTTACCTATCGTACCTATTACCGATTTGGCCTTAAAAGAGAACAACCTGATCGTTGCGACCCAGGGAAGAAGCCTTTGGATCCTGGACGATCTCACTGTATTGCACCAACTGGCAAATGCAAAGGGGAAGAAGAACTATTTGTTCAAACCTAAAGTAACCTACCGCATGGGTGGTGGAAGCAGAGAAGGATCTAAGACTTCAGGGACCAATCATCCTGCCGGGGTGATCACCTATTTTAACCTGGAAGATCCCGCAGACAAAGAAGTGAAATTAAGCTTCCTGAATCGTGCCAATGATACCATCAAATCCTTCAGCACCAAAAGCAAAGAAGATAAATTGAAGGTGGAAAAAGGCGCCAATGTGTTTTCCTGGGATACGCGGGGCAAAGGAGCAGAGCGATTGAAAGGGATGATCCTCTGGTGGGCAAGCACCAACGCTCCCAAGGCAGTACCGGGTGAATATAAAGTGGTTCTTGAAATTGGAAACGAAGTGTTATCTCAACCTTTTACCATAGCCCCGGATAAAAATGCCGAAACAGACGTAGCAGGAATGCAACGACAATTCGATTTTATAACCGATATCAATACAACCGTAGACCGGGCTCATAAGTCCATCAAGAAAATTAGGAAAATCAACGACCAATTGGGGGCTTTCCAGAAACAGTACAAGGAAAATGAACCGGTTAAAGAACTAGTAGAAAAAGCCAAGAACTTGAGTAAAGAGTTCTCAAAGATTGAAAAAGCGCTCTATCAAACCAAGAACAAAAGTGGTCAGGACCCATTGAATTTCCCAATTCGATTGACCAATAAACTAGCCCATTTGAACAGCTTGGTTAGCATGGATGACTTCCCGCCCACACAGCAGGATATCGCTGTTAAAAATGAACTCACACAAAGGATCAACGCCGAATTGACAAAATTCGATCAATTGATCAGTGATGAGATCGCTGCATTCAACCAGTCGTTCAATAGCCTGAATTTGAATTATTTATTCGTAGAAGAAGATAAGTAATAGCTGTCTAGCGATCATTTATGGAATACAATTATATCAAATCTCTGCACCTTATTTTCGTGATTACCTGGTTCGCAGGACTATTTTACATCGTTCGCTTGTTTGTGTATCAAATTGAAGCTTTCCATAAGCCTTCCCCCGAAAAAGAGATCCTGGGAACTCAATTAAAACTCATGGCAAAGCGACTGTGGTACATCATCACCTGGCCGTCCATGATCCTGGCAATTGGCTTTGCTGTTTGGTTGATAATCTTACGTTCATTTTACATGACCGATGCATGGATGCAGGTAAAACTTGGGTTGGTCATCCTGCTTATCTTATATCATATCAAGTGCCACATAATCTTCAAACAATTGCAAAACGATGTGGTAAAACACAGCTCGAATTTCATGCGATTGTTCAATGAGGGGGCTACATTGCTGCTCTTTGCGATCGTTTTTTTGGTTATTCTGAAAAACGCAGTGAATTGGATCTACGGAACGCTGGGGATCGTAGTATTCGGTTTGTTGCTCATGCTGGGTTACAAATTCTACAAACGAATTCGTGAGAAATAAGGACGCCTATAAAATTTATGAATTCCAATACTAAATTTTAACCTTTGGTTTGATATTTGCTATCTTCCGAGGAGAATAAACAATGCATGCGGCTAAATAGATCACTGCGCTTTCGAATCTTCCTATCGATGCTCCTTCTGGTAGTGATCGCCTCGGTGCTCATTGCCATCGTTACGATTTATCAGTACAGGGAGGAAGCCAGGGATTATCACCACGACAGGCTGCAACGGAAGGAACTTACCATTACCAAAAACATTGAATATGTCTTAAAAAATACTACCTACCCGGTGGAGACTGAAAATATTCCCCTGATCTTCAAGAACAAGATCTACGAGATAAAGGACGTGAATCGACTGGATATCTTTTTGTACGATCTGGACGGGAAACTACTGAAATCGTCCAAGGCGTCTTTTCTCAGGGACACCTCCCAATTACCCATTCCAAGGCATATCCTGGATACCCTGGCAAATTCTCCGGATAAGCGCTATTTGGAAAGCTTCGAGGAAGATGGCCAGAAGTACCAGTCGTCCTATTCTTTTATCACCGACGCCTCGTTCAAACCACTGGCTATACTCAACCTCCCGTATATTGAAGATGATGATTTCATCAACAAGGAGTTGAAAGAATACCTCACCCGAATGGGGTTAGCCTACTTTTTTACCTTGTTGATCGCTGTGGCCCTCGCTTACTTCCTGTCGAAATACATTACCCGTTCACTCAACCATATAAGCAACAAGATAAATGAGACCCGATTGAATAAACGCAATAAACGGATCGATTTGGACGAAAATACCACCCAGGAGATCAGCAATCTGGTGATTGCTTACAATGCCATGATTGATGAATTGGAAAGCAGTGCCGCCCAGCTGGCTGCCAATGAGCGCGAGGCTGCATGGCGGGAAATGGCAAAACAGGTGGCGCACGAAATTAAAAATCCGTTGACCCCCATGCGACTGACGGTGCAAAGTTTTCAGCGAAAGTTTGATCCCAGCGACAAGCGCATCCATGAAAAAATGGAAGAGTACAGCAACACGCTCATCCAACAGATAGACACTATGAGCTCTATCGCTTCCGCTTTCTCTACCTATGCCGACATGCCGGCTCAACAGGATGAAACCTTGAACCTGGTTCGGATCACCAAACTAACCCTGGATATTTTCAACGAGGACTATATTTATTTTCATTCAGACGAGGAAGAGATCATTTCAAAATTCGATCGTACCCAATTGATCCGGGTGGTCACCAATCTCATCAAGAACAGTATTCAAGCCATTCAGCAAAACAAACCGGAGGAACCCAGGATAGATGTTAAAGTTTTTACCGAAGGGGAATGGGCTTATATTACAGTGACCGATAATGGCACGGGGATTTCAGTGGAAAACAAGGACAAAGTATTCGAACCTAAATTCACCACCAAATCCAGTGGAATGGGACTGGGCTTGGCCATGGTTAAAAATATCGTTGAAACGTATGGCGGTAACATTACCTTCATCTCCGAAGATGGAAATGGAGCCTCCTTTAGGGTAGCAATTCCCCGCTGATCTTATTTTAAAACTCATTTTTGAAATGCGAGGTGCTTTGACTAACTTGCATCGCCAACCCCATAAAAACTACCAATATGAATTTTGAGAACATCCTCAGTACGTATGAAGATGGAATCACCACCATCACCATTAACCGACCCAAGAAGCTAAATGCCTTGAACAAGGCGACGATCAAAGAACTTCACGAAGCTATCAAACAAGCTGAAAAAGACCGTAACACCCGTGTGATCCTCATTACAGGAAGCGGGGAAAAGGCTTTTGTAGCCGGTGCCGATATTAGCGAGTTTTCAGATTATTCCGTTTCACAAGGAGAGCGATTAGCAGCTCAGGGGCAGGCCTTGCTCTTCGATTTTGTAGCGCATCTGTCTACGCCTGTTATCGCTGTGATCAACGGTTTCGCCTTAGGCGGAGGACTGGAATTGGCCATGTCTGCGCACTTCAGAATAGCAAGTGATAATGCAAAAATGGGACTGCCAGAGGTCTCCCTTGGAGTCATTCCCGGTTACGGAGGAACCCAACGTCTTCCTCAATTGGTTGGTAAAGGACGAGCTCTTGAAATGATCACTACTGCCGGTATGATAGATGCAAGTCAGGCCTTGCAATATGGCCTTGTGAATCATGTTGCTTCACAGGAAGAACTGATGCAGCTGGCGCGTAAGATCGCAGCCAAGATTGTAAAGAACTCGCCTGTAGCCATCGCTTCGGCCATCAATGCTATCAACGCAGGCTTTGAAGAAGGTGAAAACGGATTTGATACAGAGATCACCGAATTCGGAAAATGCTTCGGAACAGCCGATTTTAAAGAAGGTACTACAGCATTTTTGGATAAAAGAAATCCCACTTTCCCAGGCAAATAATAAATTGGATTTTTTCCAATAAAGCATGGAATATTTCCAATTTATTCGGTAAATTTGAACCATCCGCTCCCTTTAAGATGTTGCAATGTCAAAACATATCAAAGGAAGGGGAGCACAAAAGCGATTGCACAATCGTTTTTCCGAATTAGAGCATAGGCCGCTCGATGACTACCTCAATTATTGTGAATGGGAAGGTGAAGACACCGGTTCCATCAAGACCAAATACCTGCAAGTTTTCCCGAAGACCTTTGTTAATAAAGTGACAAGTCCCGATGTAGGTATGGGTTACTCTGCCAATCCCTACCAGGGTTGTGAGCATGGTTGTGTGTATTGCTATGCGCGAAACACCCATGAATATTGGGGCTTTGGGCCTGGTGTGGATTTTGAGAGCAATATCCTCGTGAAGAAGAATGCCCCGCAGCTCCTGGAAGAGAAACTGAGATCCAAGCACTGGCAAGGAGAAACCATCGTCTTTTCAGGAAATACAGATTGCTATCAGCCTATCGAACGTAAACTGGAGATCACCCGCAAGTGCCTAAAACGCATGCTGCACTGGAAGCATCCAACCGGGATCATCACAAAGAATTCACTCATCCTGCGCGATCTGGATCTTTTGAAAGAAATGGCGAAGCTCAATACAATTGCGGTGAATATTTCGATCACTTCCTTATCGGAAGATACAAGAAGATTGCTGGAGCCCAGAACGGCCACTATCAAGAATCGCCTGAAGACTGTAGGCGTGCTTTCAGCAAACAACATTCCGGTGAATGTCATGCTGGCTCCCATCATACCATCATTGAACAGTCACGAAATCTTGCCGCTCGTTAAAGAAGTCGCCAACCTGGGAGCATTGAGCGTTGCTCATACCATCGTGCGGCTGAATGGACAGGTCGCCGACCTTTTCGAAGACTGGGCTCGCAAGACCATCCCCGATAAAGCAGATCGGGTTTTAAACCAGATCGCCGAATGCCATGGAGGCAAGCTGAACGACAGCAATTGGGGAAGGCGCATCAAGGGTGAAGGTGTACTCGCGCAACAGATCAGTGATACGGTCTCATTGGCAAAATCGAAGTATTTAAAAGGACGAAAAATGCCGAAGTTGGACAAGTCACATTATTTAAGACTGAAGGATCCACAATTGAATTTGTTCGGCCGGGATTGAGTTTAATTTTCAATTAAAAGCATTAATCCGTATTTTAGGAGGGATAAAGAATTGCTTATGAAACGTTTAGCCCATCTCATCCTATTTGTGCTACTTATACTTGTCTATACGCCAGATGCTCATGCACAACCTCCAGATGCCCGGTTCTTCACACAAGTGAGTGGTGTTGTCCTGGATCAGGATAATAGGCCTGTTCCTAATGCAGCAATAATCAGACTGAACAGTTTTAAAGAAACAGAGACGTCATTGGATGGAACTTTCACCATTGAAGCCAGGGCAGGAGATGTGTTGAGGTTTGCTGCATTGTTTAAGAAAACCACCGACCAAGTCGTTAGCACTGCTGCAGATCTTAACATTGTTCTGGACACCGACGCCGATCTATTGGACGAGGTTGTACTCAGGAAACGTAAGGACGAAGAGTTGCGCAATACGGCCTTTGGTAAGAAACGCAGGAGTAGATTGGGGTACGATGCCCAATTGGCGACGCGTTATATATCACCAGCTGATATTGACCTAACCACGGTGTTACAGAAGATCCCTGAAGTCGCTACTGTGGGCAATGGGGTTAATTTCTCATTTGGTCTGCGCAAAAATCGAAGTATTAATTCGGCTCCATTACTGGTCGTGGTAGATGGTGTTCCTGTCACTCAAAGCTATGTAAATGTGATCAACCCTGTGGATATAGAGAGTATCACCTTATTAAAATCTTTGGCGGCAACGGTTCGCTACGGTAGCCAGGGTGCCGGTGGAGTTATATTGATCGAGACAAAGATGGCGGCGAACTTGCATAACGACCGCAATTCATATACAGGGCAACTCGAAGAGCAGGATCGAGACTTTATCGATAACGTTCAATTGGCAGAAAGCTACTTTTCCAAAACCACGCCCTACTATCTGCGTACACTCAATCAGGCACGGAGTTTTCAGGAGGCTAAAGAAATCTATGAAACACTTTACAAGGAGCCACGAAATAACACCCTTTATTTCATGATGGATTGTTCGGATTACTTTCGGAATTGGGATGCCAAATATTCCTACGATATTCTTTCAGAAGTTTATTTTCAAGCCACCAGCAATCCGAAAATCTTAAAATCTCTGGCCTATCAACTCGAGACCAATGGCCTTCCCAAACATGCTAAATACGTATATGAGAAATTGATCGAGCTTAAGCCAGATCATGCGCAGTCCTACAGGGACCTGGCATTGATCTACGCCCAAACCGGCGAACTGAAGTTAGCCAAATCATTGTATGTTCAGATGATCAACAATAGTATCCCGGCAGTTGATTTCACCGAATTGCGATCTACATTAGTTACCGAATTCCGGCATTTCTTATTGAAAAACAAGCGGAATCTCAAATTAAAAGGAATTCCAAATGACTATCTGGCGGCCAATACGTTGCCCAAAACTAGGCTTGTATTGGAATGGACCGATCCTTTGAGTGAGTTTGAGATTCAATTCGTTGGGCCCGAAAAGAATCATTTCGCGTGGAATCACACCGTTTTCGATAACAGTGATTTTATTGAAAATGAAATTAAAGATGGTTTTGCCATGAGGGAATTCGAGATCGATAAGGCCCCTAACGGGGAATGGTTGGTGAATATCAAGAACCGGAAGGGAGATAATTCGTCGGGGCGCTCGTACGTGCGCTACACCTTCTATAAAAATTATGGCTTTCCTTCCGAAGAGAAAAAAAGTGTGCTGGTCCCACTCGACAAAATCGACGAAAAGATTATTTTGGACAGCTTTTTTAATTAGTTGAGTTAGTGGATAACTCATCCACGATCGTTTCTTCAATCTGCTCGATCAATGAACTAGGATTGCGATCTTTTACCTCAATGAGAGGATGCGTTCGAAAATCCAGCCGGGTGAACAATGGAATAGGAAACAACCCGTGCCGTTGCAACTTCCAGGAATTGTTTACGGTTATAGGTAAAACCATGGCGTTGGGAGCATTGTTAAACAAGGTTTCCAATCCTTTACGCTTGAATTCTTTGGGATGACCCGTCCTGCTCCGAGTGCCTTCTGGAAAGATTACAACACTTCTATTGTGCTCTTCTATGTACGATGCAATTTTGGCGATCTCTCTGGTGGCCTGCAGGGGGTCCTTACGATCGATCAATACGGAACCTCCATACTTTAAATTGTATGAAATGGTAGGGATCCCTTTGCCCAGTTCCATTTTTGAAATGAACTTTGGGTGGATCTTTCGAAGAAACCAAATGAGTGGAGGGATGTCCCACATGCTCTGGTGATTGGAGACAATGATCACCGGCACATCTTTAGGGAGTTCGCCTTCAATTTTAAATCGGAAAGTTGCTCCAACCAAATGAAGTGCCAGTAAGAGACAACCATTGAAGATATCGACACTTTTCTTGTGAGCACCATATCCAAAAAGCCTCAGACAAATGCGCTGCACGGGATCGAAAAAGAGAAGTAATATCCCAAAAACTAGGAAAAAGAGTACCGAAAATGGGTAACTAAGTATGTGGAGCACTTGCTTCATGCTATAAAAATAAAAAACCGCCTCTATTCGGGAAGCGGTTTGTCAATCCATTTAAGTGCGACTAGCAATATTCGTCGAAGGCGCTTTTTAAGTTTTCGGCGATCATATCGGCCGAGCGACCTTCAATATGATGGCGTTCCAACATGTGCACCAATTCGCCGTCTTTGAACAAAGCCATGGAC
>JABDNM010000106.1 GCA_013043825.1 Flavobacteriaceae bacterium | reverse complement strand
TAGTCCCTGCTCAGGCCGTACTTTGGCAGATGGGTCATTGTCAAATTTTGGATGTCCTATGGACCCGAATAATATGGTGTCGCTGTTTCGGCAAAGCTCCAAAGTAGCTTCCGGAAGAGGATCTCCGGTTTCATCAATGGCAACCGCACCCACCGGGGCCGATTTAAAACTGAACTGGTGATCGTATTCAACAGCTACCGCCTTGAGTGCCTTTATGGCCTGTTTAGTAACTTCGGGGCCAATCCCATCCCCGGCTAGAACTGCAATGTTTAATTTCATTTAATGCTCTTTTATTTTCGGCTTAGTTCAAATGTATTGATCTCCTCTTTTTTACTCAATAAGAAATCGATGTCGTCGTAGCCGTTCAACATACACGTTTTTTTATAGGCGTCTATCTCAAATCCTTCAGAATCGCCCGTTGAATCGATCGTGATTTTCTCGGTTTCCAGTTCGACCGTAATTTTTGTATCTGGTTCCAGCTTGATGGTTTCAAACAGTTTTTTCAGAAATGATTCTGAAACCTGTACCGGCAGTAATCCGTTGTTCAAGGAATTTCCTTTGAAGATATCGGCAAAAAAGCTCGAAACGATCACCTTAAATCCGTAGGCGGATAATGCCCAGGCAGCATGCTCACGACTCGAACCACAACCAAAGTTGTTACCCGCGACCAAGATACTTCCTACATATTTTGAATCATTCAGTGAGAAGTCTTGGTTCATACTTCCGTCTTTATTAAACCGCCAGTCGCGAAATACATTTTCACCAAATCCTTTTTTGTCGGTTGCTTTTAGGAAGCGAGCCGGAATGATCTGATCGGTATCCACATTCTCGATCTCTAATGGAATCGCCGTTGAAGTAAGTTTTTTGAACTTTTCCATTAGTTGAATTGTTTGGTGATGTCGATAAGTTTTCCTTCAATGGCTGTAGCTGCCGCTACCAGGGGGCTTGCAAGCAAGGTGCGTGCACCTTGTCCCTGGCGTCCTTCGAAGTTACGATTGGACGTGGAAACGCAATATTCCCCTTGTGGGATCTTGTCGTCGTTCATGGCAAGACATGCCGAACAACCTGGCTGCCGCAACTGGAATCCGGCTTCCTCGAAGATTTTTTGCAGTCCCTCTTCAACGATTTGTGCTTCTACTTGTTTGCTGCCGGGTACCAACCATGCAGTGACATTTTCGGCCTTTCTTTTTCCTTTAACATAGTTGGCAGCCACCCTGAAATCCTCGATCCGGGAATTGGTGCAACTACCAATAAAAACATAGTTAATGGGCTTATTGATCAATTGCTCGCCTGCTCGAAAGCCCATATAAGTAAGTGATTTCTCGAAGGAACGGTCTTCTACCTTTGGAATCTTCCCGTTAAGCTTGATACCCATCCCTGGATTCGTGCCATAGGTGATCATAGGTTCTATAAGATTTGCGTCGAAGGAATATTCTTTGTCGAATTCTGCTCCTTCATCGGTTTTAAGCGTTTTCCAATAGGTCAGTTTCTTCTCGAATTCTATTCCTTGCGGTGCAAATTTCCTTCCTTTTACATACGAAAAGGTAGTTTCATCCGGGGCTATCATTCCACCACGTGCTCCCATTTCTATACTCATATTACAAACCGTCATTCGCCCTTCCATGGACATATTTTCGAAGACTTCGCCGGCATATTCACAAAAATAACCGGTCCCTGCGTTGGTACCTATTTGGGAAATAATGTATAGAATAACATCCTTTGGGAGTACACCATTTTTCAGCGTTCCGTTCACCGTGACCCGCAGTTTCTTCGGTTTTTTTAGAAGCAGACATTGGCTGGCAAACACCTGCGCCACCTGACTGGTCCCAATTCCGAAGGCGATGGTTCCAAATGCCCCGTGTGTCGATGTATGACTATCGCCACATACGACGGTCATACCTGGTTGTGTAATACCTAATTCGGGAGCCATCACATGAACGATTCCATTGTATTTATGGCCTAAACCGTAAAGTGTAATTCCATTTTTTTCACAATTGATCGCCAATTGCTTCAACTGGTTACGTGAGAGCAGGTCTTTGACCGGCAAATGCTGATCGATCGTTGGCGTGTTGTGATCTGCAGTCGCAACGATCTGTTGAGGTCTTAGTATGGGTATTCCACGATCTTCAAGTTCCTTAAAGGCCTGCGGACTGGTCACCTCGTGTATCAAGTGTTTATCGATGTATAATACTTGTGGGCCATTTTCAATGGTGTCCACAACATGTGCATCCCAAACCTTATCGAAAAGCGTTTTTTTCATCAAGCTGAAGTGATTTGTTGATATACCTCGCTGGTCTCGATGATCTCATGAATGTCTTTGTCTTCGATCTCCTTCTTTCTATCGGCAAACGCCAGGAAATTGGCATACACTTCATCCAGTTGCAGTTTGGTTAACTCGTAGCCTACTTTCTTGGCACGATAGGCCAGGGCCGCTCGTCCGCTACGCGCGGTAAGCACGATGGCCGATTCGGTTACACCCACCTCTTTGGGGTCGATTATTTCGTAGGTTTCCCTATGCTTAATGACCCCATCCTGGTGAATTCCGGACGAATGCGCAAAGGCATTCGATCCTACAATCGCTTTGTTAGGCTGGGCGTAAATGCCCATGTGCTTTGATACCAACTGACTGGTACTGTATAGTTCTTCCGTATGGATCCCGGTGTCAAGACCCAGGTACGCATGTTGTTTTAAAATCATGACCACCTCTTCCAGGGCGGTATTTCCGGCGCGCTCACCAATTCCATTGATCGTACATTCTATTTGCCGGGCGCCATTGATCACTCCTTCGATTGAATTAGCAGTGGCTAAACCGAGGTCGTTATGGCAATGACAGGAAAGTATGGCCTTGTCAATTCCCTCCACATTTTCATACAGGTACTTGATCTTCGCCCCATATTCACTGGGTAGGCAATAGCCGGTAGTATCGGGTATATTGAGCACAGTAGCTCCCGCTTTTATGGCAGCTTCGCAAACACGTGCCAGGTATTCGTTGTCGGTTCTACCGGCATCTTCTACATAAAATTCAACATCTTCTACAAAAGACTTGGCATACTTCACTGCGGCGTGTGCTCGCTCCAGGATCTCTTCCCGAGTAGCATTGAACTTGTGTTTAATGTGCGAATCTGAAGTTCCTATCCCCGTGTGAATTCTTGGTTTCTTCGCAGTTCGTAAAGCATCTGCTGCAACTTCAATGTCTCTCTCAACGGCCCGTGTCAATCCACAAACAGTTGCATTTTCAACAATCGATGAAACCGCAACCACCGATTTGAAATCACCCGGACTTGAAATTGGGAAACCCGCTTCAATAACATCTACTCCCAGGTGGTCGAGTTTTTTTGCAAGTATTACTTTTTGCTCGGTATTCAGCTTACAACCAGGCACTTGTTCTCCATCCCTTAGGGTAGTATCGAATATTTGAATCTGTTCTTTAGACATTTCTTGTTCAATAGTTGATAATTGTACTACGAATTTATAATTTGGAGAGTTCAAATCACCAATTTGAACAGATCATATTACGGTGTTTAATGATTCTGAATTAGACATAAAACATTGAATATGAGGTAGATAAATTCACCGAAACCATTATGCCCAAGACTCAAAAAGACAACCTGTTTGAACTGGTTAAATCGCTTTCTAAATCGGAAAAGCGCCAGTTCAAACTTTTTGTGGGCAGATTAGGGGTCAATGAAGATGCGAAATTCATGACTCTTTTCGATATTCTGGAACGCCTTTCTCACTACGACGAGACCGAAATATTAAAGCATGATTCAATTCGGAAAAAACAATTATCGAACCTAAAAGCGCATCTGTATAAACAGATCCTAATTAGCCTTCGCTTAAACCCATCCCATCAAAATATTCGTGTTCAGATCAGGGAACAACTGGACTTTGCAACCATCCTGTACAACAAGGGATTGCATAATCAAAGCCTCAGGATTCTGGACAAAGCCAAGCTGGTTGCTATGGCCCATGAAGAGAAAAACATGGCCTATGAGATCATCGAATTGGAAAAGGTCATCGAGTCACAATACATCACCCGAAGTATTAGCAGCAGGGCAGACGAATTGACCATCCAGGCAAAAAACGTAAGTCGGCTGAATGTGATCACCAGTAAATTAAGCAACTTATCACTACAGCTCTATGGAATATTCCTGAAGCAAGGGTATGTGAAGAACGATGAAGAATACAATTGGATCACAGATTATTTCAATGCCCGTATGCCGGAAATTGACATGGATATGCTGGGTTTTCGTGAAAAATTATGGCTATATAAGGCGTATCTCTGGTATAGCTTCCTAACCCAGGATTTTTTGTCTTGTTATCGATACGCCAGGAAATGGGTGGAGCTGTTCTACGAGAATGAAGAAATGATAAAACTGAACCCTGTTTTTTTCTTGAGGGGCCAACAATATTTATTGGAGGCGCTTTTCTTCATCAAGGACGTTGAGCGCTTCAAGGAGACTTTACAGGCATTCGAGGGGGCGGTGGCAAAAGCCGACTTTCCGAAAGGAAAAAATATCGAGAGCCTTGTCTTCCTGCATCTTAATTCACACAAGATCAACTTATACTTCATGGAAGGTAGATTCGAGGAAGGCATACCAATGGTCAAGGATGTATTGCTTGGACTCGAAAAGTACGAAGGAACCATTGACGAACACCACGTGATGATGTTTTATTACAAGATCGCCTGCCTGTATTTTGGCGCTGGACAAAACAAGACATGCATTCAATACCTGGACAAGATCATTAGTAATAAAACCCTGGAAATGAGAGAGGATCTCCTTTGTTTCTCTCGAATTCTGAATTTGGTGGCTCATTTCGAAGCGGGTGAAGACTACCACCTGGACCGACTTATAAAGAGCACTTACAAGTTCCTGATAAAAATGGAGGATCTCTATCAGGTTCAGAAAGAAATGATCCGTTTTATTCGGCAACTGGGAGATATTTATCCGCATCAGCTGAAAGCCGAGTTTATTAAACTGCATGAAAATTTAAAACAATTTGAAGACGATCCCTACGAGCGAAGAAGCTTCCTGTACCTGGATATCTTATCCTGGCTGGAGAGTCATATCACCGGCAAGTCCATTCCACAGATCATTCAGGAGAAGGCACTCGCTCTAAAACAAGAAAGATGACAAAAACAACAACTACGAAGATAGCCATACTAGGCTGTGGTAACCTGGGCACTTCAATACTTGAAGGCTTGCTCGATACCGGAAATTATAAGTCCGAAAATATAACCATCACCCGAAGGCATATTGACTCTTTGGTGAAGTATAGAGAGCAAGGTGTTCACGTGACCAGCGATAATAAAGAGGCCGTGAAGAATGCCGACATAATTTTGGTAGGCCTCAAGCCCCATAACATATTACCGGTACTGCGTGAAGTGGGCCCTTTGCTGCCTAAGCAAAGTATTGTTGTATCCCTGGCAACCGCAGTGTCCCTTGCTGAATTGGAAGATGCAATTCAAGTCAATTTACCACTTTACCGCGCCATGCCCAATACCGCTACCACGGTTCAGGAATCGGTGACCTGCATTTGCAGCAATTACAAAGACGAGGAACCCTTAAATTCGGTGAAGCAGTTATTCGACCAGTTAGGAACCAGCGTGGTCATCGACGAAAATCTCATGGAATCTGCAACCGTTTTAGGCGCCTGTGGAATTGCATTTGTCCTTCGCTTTATTCGCGGAATGATCCAGGGTGGAATTCAAATTGGATTTGATGCAAAAACCGCCGGACTCATTGTGAATCAAACAGTAAAAGGGGCCTCCCAGCTGCTCATTCAGAATGGAGAACATCCCGAATTCGAGATCGACAAGGTAACCACGCCCAGGGGCTGTACCATTGAGGGACTGAACGAGATGGAGCACAATGGGTTCAGTTCAGCATTGATAAAAGGAATTGTCACATCCTTTGAAAAAATTGAAAAATTAAACTAGTAAAAAGCTATGAAAGTAACCCTAGAACGAAAGAACCAACCGTTCCATTTTGAAGCAAAAGGCAAGTCGGGCCTGGCCGTAAACATCGATAGCTCCACTCCGGAAGCATCCAAAGGGAGCAGCCCCATGGAGCTGTTGCTCATGGCTATTGGGGGATGCAATGCCATCGATATTGTTTCCATTTTGAACAAACAGCGACAGGAAATAAAAGGATACCGTATAGAACTGGAAGGCACACGCAGGGAAATGGAACAAGCCCGACCTTTCGAAGCGGTTCATCTCAAGATTTACCTGGAAGGCGATATTGATCCGGCTAAAGCACGTCGTGCGGCACAATTGAGTTTCGACAAGTATTGCTCGGTGTCCATTAGTGTTCGGGGATGTATAAAAGTATCTCATGAAATTCTCATAAACGGGAAATCCATTGATTAGGTTTCCAGTATCTTTATGGTAATTTCAGCATTATGATATCACGTAAAACCAAGTACGGACTAAAAGCTTTGAGTTTTCTCGCCAGGAGAAAAGGGAACGAACCCGTACAAATTTCGGTGATCTCAAAAGCCGAGAATATCTCACAGAAATTCTTGGAAAGTATCTTATTGAGTCTTAGAAAAACCGGGTTTTTAGGGTCTAAGAAAGGGAAGGGCGGAGGATACTACTTGCTTAAGGATGCAGACGATATCTCCCTTGCTGCTGTATACCGGATCCTGGAAGGTCCCATTGCAATGGTGCCCTGCGTGAGTTTGAATTTCTACGAAAAATGTGACGATTGCCCCGATGAAAAGACCTGTGCCGTACATCGGCTCATGATCGAGGTGCGGGATTCCACCCTTTCGATCCTGGAACACAAGAGCCTTAATGATTTTATTTTAGAGAACAGTTAATAAAAACTTGTTTGTTTGAGGAAAGATTGTAATTTTGACAACTCTAGTAAATCGATAGGACAAACATAAAATGAATCGCATCACCTCACAAAACATCGATTTGTTCAATAGCAATCTCCGCTATGAATCTCCCCAGGAGATCGTAGCCTTTGCTATGGAAATTTCAAACAAACCTGTTGTTACAACTAGTTTTGGGCCTCATTCGGCCGCCTTGCTGCATCTCTGTGTCTTATCGAAAAAGGATATTCAAGTGATTTGGTGTGATACCGGTTACAATACAACCGCGACCTATCAACATGCCAGGGAGCTCACCAAACGACTCCAGCTTAATCTGGATATTTTCACGCCTAAATACACCACCGCATTCCTTGATCACAACCTGGGGCGTCCTTCCCTTGAAGATCCGGTCCACCAGGCATTTTCCGAAGAAGTAAAGCTGAAACCCTTCAGAAAGGCTTTCGAAAAACACCAACCCGATCTCTGGTTCACGAATTTAAGGCAATCTCAAAACGAGCATCGTAAAAAATTGGATATCCTTAGTATTGGCAAGCAGGGTGTCCTGAAGGTGAGCCCGTTCTTTTATTTCTCTGATGAAGATATCAGGGACTATTTAAAGAAACACCATCTTCCTGTGGAAACCGATTATTTCGATCCGGTGAAAGCAATGCAACAGAGGGAATGTGGAATTCACCTTAAAAATTAATTCGTTCAAGGGGTTGCGCAAAACAATTATATCCCTTTTATTTGTACCAGTTCATTACCATTGTTAACGTTATCAAGAAAGGTGGAGGGAATAGACCCATTGAAGCCTTAGCAACCCTCCATCCCGGAGAAGGTGCTAAATTCTAGCTGTTCCACGGTATAGATAACCCGCGACAAGGAAGCTTCCTTTTCACAATTCTTGATATTTTAATTTAGGGCGATCCCCTGAAGCAGAACTTCGTTCGCTTCAAGGTCGGGCTGTCCGCTGTATCCCTGGAGTAGTCGTGAAGTGAGCTGCGCTCTACTTCCACGGCACTCCAGGGGATGCCGCTCCCACAAGCCCCCCATAGCACCGTAGGTGCATAGGTGGGTCCCTATCGCAAAATATTGATTATGAAAAAAGATATTTACCTGGCATTACAGGAACGTATACTCATCCTAGATGGAGCCATGGGGACTATGCTGCAACGATACAATTTCGAGGAAGAAGACTTTCGCGGAGAACGCTTCAAGGATTATCACCTTTCAGTGAAAGGAAATAACGACCTGCTTTCAATCACTCAACCGCAGGCCATTGCCGAAGTGCATTCCAAATACTTCCAAGCCGGGGCAGACATGGTGGAAACCAATACCTTTTCCGGTACGACAGTTGCCATGGCCGACTATGAAATGGAGGATCTCGTTTATGAACTCAATTTCGAAAGCGCTAAAATCGCCAGAGAAGTCGCCGACGAATTCACCAAAAAAGAACCATCCAAACCACGATTCGTGGCCGGAGCCATGGGCCCCACCAATAAAACAGCCAGCATGTCACCAGACGTGAATGACCCCGGCTACCGTGCCATCTCCTTCAATGAACTTAGAATCGCATACAAACAACAGGCGGAAGCCCTTTTAGATGGAGGCGTGGATCTGTTGCTGGTAGAGACCATCTTCGATACCCTGAACGCAAAAGCCGCACTATTCGCCATTGAGGAAGTAAAAGAGGAACGAGGGATTGATGTTCCAGTCATGGTAAGCGGTACCATCACCGATGCTTCCGGACGAACACTGTCTGGCCAAACCGCTGAAGCATTCCTAATCTCGATTTCACACATACCATTACTGAGTGTTGGATTTAATTGCGCCCTGGGGGCTAAACAACTCACTCCCCATTTGGAAGTGATCGCCCATCGAACCGATCTGGCTGTTTCGGCTTATCCCAATGCGGGTTTGCCCAACGCTTTCGGGGAATACGACGAATCGCCCGAGCAAATGGCGGGACAGATCAAAGAGTATTTAGAGAAGGAACTCATTAACATAATTGGAGGTTGTTGTGGTACTACACCTCCGCATATCGAGGCAATTGCAAAGCTCGCATCCCAATTTAAACCAAGACCTATACCCCAATTCACAGCACTATCTATATGATCCCAGCCAAAGAAGATCTTATTGAAACCTACAAACGCGTTCGGAAATACGTGAACCGTACCCCTGTGCTTACATCCACCACCATCAATGGATGGATCGATGGTGAGGTATTCTTTAAATGCGAGAACTTTCAAAAAATGGGCGCCTTTAAAATGCGGGGAGCCATTCAAGCCATCGCAAAACTTTCAGATGCACAGAAAAAATTGGGAGTGATCACCCATTCCTCAGGAAATTTCGGTCAGGCGGTTGCTCTGGCTGCGAAAAACCTGGGTGTAAAAGCGTATATCGTTATGCCTGAAAATGCTCCCAGTGTGAAAAAGGAAGCTGTGGCAGGTTACGGCGGAGAAATCACTTTCTGCGAATCGACCCTTGAAGCCCGCGAAAACACTTCAGAAAAAATTAGGAAAGAAACCGGGGCCAGTTTCCTGCATCCTTCAAACAATATAAACGTGATCCTGGGAAACTCAACTGCTGCATACGAACTACTTGAGGACATTCCAGATCTGGACTATATTCTTACTCCTGTGGGTGGGGGAGGGCTGTTGGCAGGAACCGCTTTAGCGGCGCAGTATTTTGGAAATGGCTGTGAAGTCATCGCTGGGGAACCCTTTGAAGCAGATGATGCATATCGATCGTTGCAATCGGGTAAGATCGAAGTCAATTTAACCGCCAACACCATTGCCGATGGATTGCGAACTCATTTGGGTGATAAGAATTTTCCCATTATTCAAAAGCTGGTGAAAGATATTATCCGGGTAGAGGAACAAGAGATTGTGGATGCGATGCGAATAATCTGGGAACGGCTCAAGATAGTAGTGGAACCAAGTTGTGCTGTTCCTCTTGCGGCATTATTGCGGGAAAAAGAAAAATTCAGGAACAAAAAGATCGGGATCATTCTCTCCGGAGGTAATGTCGATCTGAACAATTTACCTTTTAGTTGAACTAAATGCCACCCCCAGCGTAGTCAAGGGGTATTCAATGAGTAACGAAAACAACATACAGCAACCAAAATATATGAAACTAGCCGGGCTTGAACCCTTGATCATCACCCCGGAGAGTAATTTCATTAACGTAGGGGAGCGTACCAATGTGGCGGGCTCAAAGAAGTTTCTGCGCCTTATCAAGGAAAGAAATTTTGAAGAAGCTCTAAGTATAGCCCGACACCAGGTGGAGGGAGGAGCACAGATCATCGATATAAACATGGACGATGGCCTTATCGATGGTAAAGCGGCTATGGTAAAATTCCTTAACCTCGTCATCGCCGAACCAGACATTGCCCGAGTGCCAATCATGATCGATAGTTCTAAATGGGAGATCATCGAAGCGGGACTTCAAGTCGTACAGGGTAAATGTGTTGTGAACTCCATCAGTTTAAAAGAGGGGGAGGAAGAATTCATCCAACAAGCGAAATTGATAAGGCGTTATGGAGCAGCGGTGATCGTTATGGCATTCGATGAAGTGGGCCAGGCCGATAACTATGATCGTAGGATAGAAATCGCAAAACGATCGTATGATATCCTGACCAAGCAGGTGAATTTTCCACCCGAAGACATCATATTCGACCTGAATATATTTCCGGTGGCCACCGGAATGGACGAACATAAATTGAACGCTATCGACTTCATTGAAGGGACTCGTTGGGTACGGGAAAATTTGCCGCACTGCAGCGTTAGTGGTGGAGTGAGCAATGTGTCGTTCAGTTTTCGAGGGAATGATACCGTTCGTGAGGCCATGCATTCTGTTTTTTTATATCATGCCATTCAAGCAGGAATGAACATGGGAATAGTAAATCCGGCCATGCTGGAAGTATACGACGACATTCCCAACGACCTGTTGGAGCACGTGGAGGATGTCATTCTAAACCGCAGGGAAGATGCCACAGAACGACTGTTGGAGTT
>JABDNM010000104.1 GCA_013043825.1 Flavobacteriaceae bacterium | reverse complement strand
CTGATGTTAGGATATGCCATGGCTGCGGGAGAGACTCACGCATTCTATGTAACTCCAACCGATTTCTCCACTGGTGGATTTAACTACACCAATGGAACGGCAGTTGGAAACGTATTTGCCAGTGATGCCAACCTTGAGTTCTTAGAAGGATCCGGATCCGGATATCCTTTCAACGGAACCTTGTTCTCCCCACGTGTATGGAATGGAAACATTATCTATACAGCCGGTGGCGGAACTAGTACTACGATCGACTTTACTTGTGCCGATCTTGGAGAGAACCTTATCGAGGTAACGGTAACCGACGACAGTGGTAATGTTGCTACTTGTACGGCTACTGTAAATGTGAACGATGTAACACCTCCGGTACTTATCTGTATGGATGTGACCATCGAATTGGGTGAAGACGGGACTGCCGTGATAGATCCAGCCGATCTGTTGGCAACCATGCCTGGTACTTTTGAAGTGATCTCTATTAGTAGTGATAACCAAAGTGGAGCGGTAGGTAATACCGACCTTACTGTACCGGTTACTGCTGCAGATAACATCACTTTCGACTGGATGTACAATACATCGGACGGTCCTGCTTTCGACAGCTTCGGATACTTGCTCAATGGAGTATTTACCGAGGTGATCGATCCGGGAGGAGCCAATACTCAAATGGGAACTACAGGCCCGATCGCCGTAGCACCCGGAGATGTATTTGGATTCCGTTCTTCGTCTACAGATGGATTATTTGGACCCTCAACCACAGTGGTGAGCAACTTCATTCCTGGCTTTACCGGTCAGTTTGAGCCTGCCAACTGGACGTTGACCCTGGACAACTCCGATGGAGACGCGTTCTTCGTTGAGATCCCTGGAGGTCCGTTATCATTCGATGCTTGTGGTATTACTATCCTTGCAGCCGATGTGACAGAAGTAACCTGTGATGACATAGGAACTCCAATTACCGTTACGGTATTTGCCAGTGACTCTAGTTTGAACATCGCAGTATGTCAGTCTGAAGTAACTGTAGTCGACCTGCTTGGTCCGGTAGTTACCTGTCCTGCAGATCAAACAGTTGATCCTGGCGTTGGTAACCTGTTCTGGGAAGTGGAAGATTACTTCGCTCTCGGATTGGCAACGGCCATCGACAACTGTACAGATCCTGTAACGATCCTGTCTCAGGATCCTGCACCCGGAACACTACTTAGTGATGGAGTTTACACAATCACGATGACTGCTGAAGATGAGTACGGAAACATCGGTACTTGTACGTTCGAACTTACTGTTGAGAGTGTCCTTGGTGTTGATGAGAATACGATCGATATTTCAACCATCATAATGTATCCTAACCCGGCAAGAGATGTGGTAAACATTAGTAATCCACAATCTATTGCCCTGGAGCAGGCTGCGATCTATGATGCGACAGGACGATTGGTTCAAACCTATGATCTAACCGATATGGGAACTGAAAAAGCACTTGATATCTCGATATTGAGTACAGCGACCTATCTGGTGGTGATTCAAGGTGCAGATGCTTATATAACCAAGCAGTTGATCAAGGAATAATAATTTCAGATTATTCATTTAGTTAATGTAGTAGGAACCCTCTTCAACTTTTGAAGAGGGTTTTTACTTTAGCTTAGTAATGAGATTCGCAGCTGTGGAATAGCAAAAATTTTACTGAATAGGGGTGTGGCACAATCACTTCAGTATACAAAAAAAGAACTCGATGGTGAAGCAGGCGGTTTATTACTGCTGGGAGAATTAAAGTGATTTGAAATTAGCAGCGCCCTTAGAGTAGGTATTCCTGCGCATGCCCATTGTCGACAAGCCATTGGTTAACATTGAGGCCATCCAGAATTATGGTGGCCAGGTAACGACCGTATTTACCCTGCTTGTCCTTATAAGAATGGATCTCCACCTCCTTATCCAAGATCATCTCTCGTAGAATATCCCGAACAATAAGCCCCTGTTCACGTTCCGGCCCTCGCAATTCGGGCGTGTCGATTCCGTACAACCGAAGTTTCATTTCCTGGTAGTGCAAAAATCCCAGGTCCACCACAGCGGTAACTGTGTCTCCATCGTATACGGCTTTGATATGAGCTTTGTAGTTGTACATAATTCAAAATGAGTTTGTTAGGCCAAAACTACAAAAAAGGAACAGACCTAAAATCTAAATCAGCTATTTTTAAAGGGGAAAAACCCTATTCATTCAGCCTATCCAACTTCTTATTCAACGAAAACCAACCACCGCCATTCATGGCTTCAATACCATTGGCGCGTAAAATTGAGGCAGCTGTACCACTACGAATACCGCTTGCACAACAGGTTATTACCGGCTTGTTCCATTTTTTCACTTCCGGTAAATGCACTGATAGCTGCTGAAGCGGCACCAGTTTCGATCCCGGGATGGCCCCGGCTTCGTATTCCCTTTTGGTTCGCACGTCAAGAACAATGGCTCCTCTGCTCATATAATCGGCTATTTTCTTCTTCTTCGAGCCAAATAATCCAAAAAGTCCCATGAATTCTGTTGTTTATTTATTAATCGATCAATTCCAGGCCAGATGCTATCAAGTGAGCAACTTTTGGCCGGATTTCTTGTAAGGATTTCAAGTGCTGCAAAACGTCACTGTCGCGGGTGAGTTCGTATATTTCAAGTGGCAGCAACCAGTCGTTTTGAAAATCCGTTCGCAGCGTTTGGAATATGTCTGCCAGCTGTTCCTGTTGCGATTTCAGAATATCCTCGCCGTT
This sequence comes from Flavobacteriaceae bacterium, assembly GCA_013043825.1. Taxonomy (GTDB): domain Bacteria; phylum Bacteroidota; class Bacteroidia; order Flavobacteriales; family Flavobacteriaceae; genus Aureisphaera. The sequence continues at coordinate 220 of JABDNM010000104.1, read as the reverse complement.
TAGCACACCTCTTAATTCTCGTACCGCGCCATACATCGAAATCAGCTTTTCATCTCTTTCAGAGAGTTCCGGCACCACGGTTTTCGTATCGCTTGGATGGGTGGTTAGGTCAAAGGAGAGATAATCGGCCGCTCCGGCAAATGCCGAAACAATATCTTTCCCCACCGCCATATCAAAATCGCCCATTTCCGGGCTAAACAAAATTTCGTCTTTATAAGCC
>JABDNM010000094.1 GCA_013043825.1 Flavobacteriaceae bacterium | reverse complement strand
AACGCCCTGCGAGAGCAGTTTGCGTTTCAGAAATAATTTATTTCCTTATTGGTAAGGCTAGGCATAAAAAAACCCGGGAGAATTACCCGGGTTGTTTTTTTAATTACACACTTCAAACATCATCGCCCAACTATTTCCTCCAATGGGATCTCCATCACCCCATGCAGTTTCATTTTGTCCAGTAGTGGTGTTTGTAACCACGGCATGCGCGGCAATATAGGTACATTCTCCGGCTGCCAGAGTAGTACTAATATAGACAAAGTTATTAGTGCCACCGGTGTGTGTGTTGCTAAGCGGAAATTGGCCGATTTTAGGATTTCCTCCACCATTGGTTGGTAGGTCTCCCAGTGGTCCAATGTATAAATGGGTTTCGTCAATCTGCCAGTCTCCGTCGGTTTCATAAGTTACGATCACATCATCGTCTGGAGAAACCTCCACAGTTACAGTTCCCACATCAATGGTCTGCCCGGCAAAAAGATCTGTCGTATGGATCGTCGTGTTCGAGGTTGTAGTTCCCGGATCACCTTGTACTGCAGTAAATAAGTTCGCAGTGATTTCATCGTTAATCGGTTCGTTGTCCACAGAACAACTCGCCAGGATCAATGAGGAAATAATCAGTAGAGTAGTTTTAAATTTCATAAGTCGGTATTTTGGGGTTATGGTCGAAATGTAGGAAAAATATTACATTTAGGCGATAAAATAATGCACTTTATCGATGAAAAACATGGAAAATGGTCCCAATTTTAACATTTTGCGCTATTTGAAGCCTTCAAACACTCCTAATCCGAATAAAGCGAAATCATACTTTACCGGGTCCTCTGGATCCATAGTCCGAAGGGAATGATCCAATTCTTTTACGGTTTTTGCATCATTTTGGGCTCTTTTAATTAGCCCCAATTTTCGAGCAACATTACCTGTATGAATATCCAACGGACAAGAAAGTTGAGAGGGATGAAGGGAATTCCATAGCCCGAAGTCCACGCCCGAATCATTGGGTCGAACCATCCAGCGCAAGAACATATTAATACGTTTGGCGGCCGAGTTCTTCAATGGATCACTTACATGCTTTTCAGTCCTGGGATGATGAGGAAGTTCAAAAAACACCTGTTTAAAGCGATGGATTGCCTCCTGGAGACTCTTTTTGGTTGCATTTGAAGCAAAAACACGTTCCAACCCTCCTTTGTTCAAATAAATATGCTGTAATGAGCGTATAAAATACTTAAGGTCCTGTGCATTGAAGGTACGATGGACGAAATGATCCAGGGATCGAAGATCTTCTTCGGTATGATTCATCACAAATTCGAAGGGGGACCGATCCATACAGTCCATCATTTTTGTCGCACTGGTGATGATGCTTTTTCTATTACCCCAGGAAATAGTAGCTGTCAAGAAGCCGGCAATCTCAATATCCTCCTTTGATTCGAAGCCATGAACGATTTGGATCGGGTCGGTTTGAATGAATTCCGGTCGGTTGTAAAAATCCGACTTCTCATCCAAAAAATCTTTAAGTTCTTGTTTGTTCAATGTATTTAAGATACGATCACACCATCCTGCATCTCCAACTTTCGATCTGCCATGGAGGCTAGTTCTTCATTATGGGTGACGATCACGAAGGTTTGTCCAAATTCATCCCGTAGCTTAAAGAAGAGGTTGTGTAAATTCTCGGCGCTTTCGGTATCGAGGTTTCCACTGGGTTCATCGGCCAGGATAATAGATGGATTGTTGATCAAAGCTCGTGCAACCGCCACACGTTGTTGTTCTCCTCCGGAAAGCTCATTGGGTTTATGGTCTTTCCGCTCCAATAATCCGAGAAATGCCAGTAATTCCTCGGCGCGTTTTTCTGCCTCCGCCTTAGGTGTTCTTTTGATAAAGGCCGGGATACAAACATTTTCCAGGGCCGTGAATTCAGGTAATAGTTGATGAAATTGAAAGATGAAGCCCAGGTGTTCATTCCGGAAGCGAGCCAGTGCTTTTCGGGTCAATTCTGAAATACGCACACCATTGATAATTAGATCACCTTCAGAATAGAAATCCAGCGTTCCAAGAATTTGTAGCAGCGTGGTCTTACCTGCCCCAGACGCACCTACGATCGATACGATCTCACTTTTACCAATTTCAAGATCAACACCTTTAAGGACGTGGAGTTGGTCGAAATATTTATGAATGTTCTTTGCAGAGATCATGCGGAGTAATAAGAATGTGAAAATACTATTTTCGGCAATACCTTACAATTTTCGGTACGTTTAACCCTATGAACTTTTAAAAAGGTATTTGACGTTGTTATAATCGATGAAATAAGTAATTCTCAGGGAAATGGTATGCTGAGTGGGTTGAGCGAACAAATTATCGAGGCTCTGTCCGTAACCCAAAGTGGCGAGTTCATCCAGGTTGAAGATCTGATTTCGATAGAGTAGGGTTGCTTCACTTCCTGGCGCGAAACGCCACCGGAAGCTAAGATCCAGGTTCCAGATATTGAAATTCTGGTTGGGATTATTCGCTTCAGTATCATAGTCGAACAAAGTCCGCGATCCATCATCATTTAGTATCCAAAATATATCGTCGCTATAGTCGGCAACACTCCATGAATTACGGAAACGAAGGTCAATGGCTTTATAAGGATCGAAATTGAAACTAGCTGTAAGCTCTGTCTCCAGGGATCGAACATCCCGCTGACCCAGAAACACATCGACTCCATCATCTCCTACATAACCAAACATATTGTTCCGAAGGGAGAGATCTGTACCCAGAACCACTAGGAAACGGTCCGAGAATCGATATCTGGGTTCAAAGT
>JABDNM010000084.1 GCA_013043825.1 Flavobacteriaceae bacterium | reverse complement strand
CACAACACTTCTAATAGGAGGACCGGGATTTTCTTTCGAATAAGCGATCGAATTATTTATGGGCGCTACTTAAAGATTGTCGCCATCACCGAAGAGATCAAAACAATCCTCATTTCCAAGCTCAAATGCAAATCAGGAAAAATAAGTGTAATTCCTAACGGTATCGATCTAACAGAGATCAAAAACGCAAAGGCACTGGATCGGACCGAATTCAAACTCTCCGGACAGCACCGCATCCTTTTACAAGTTTCAAGTTTCACCGCACAAAAGGATCCACAAACACCAATCCGGTCATTGGTACAGCTTCCGAAAGATCATGTACTGCTACTTGTTGGAGATGGGGAGACCAAAGCAGCGTGTAAACGACTGGTCACTGAATTAGGCCTGGATAAACGTGTGCTATTCCTGGGCGTTCGACTTGATGTGCCCTCCTTACTGAAAACGGCCGATATCGTGATCTTGTCCTCCCATTTCGAAGGATTATCCTTATCCAGCATTGAAGGAATGGCAAGCGGCCGACCATTTATTGCATCGGAAGTGCCTGGGCTTTCAAAGCTGGTTCGGGGTGCGGGAATCTTATTCCCGAAAGGTGATGCCGAATATCTTGCCAGTGAAATCACGAAACTTTTAAGCGATGCTGATTATCACGATGCTACGGTGAGATCATGCCTGAAACGGGCCGAGGAATATAGTTTGGATCGAATGCTACAGGAACACTTAACATTATATAACACCCTATGAAGAAGAAGAAACTCATTCGGGTGACGACCGTTCCTCTTTCCCTGGAGAAATTACTCGAGGGGCAATTACGGTTCATGAGTGATCATTTTGACGTAACGGCAATTTCTTCAGAAAAGGAGAGGCTCGAAAGGTATGGAATGACGGAAGGCGTGCGCACATATTATGTTCCAATGACCCGAAAGATCACCCCCTTCAAAGACCTATGGGCAGTTTGGTCACTTTTCCGATTTTTGCGGAGCGAACGACCGGAAATCGTTCATACTCATACTCCTAAAGCCGGGATGGTGGGCATGTTGGCGGCCAGGCTAGCAGGGATTCCAAATCGATTGCATACAGTCGCCGGGTTACCTTTGATGGAAACCAAGGGGTTTAAGCGCAGGATATTAATTTGGGTAGAAATTCTTACTTACCGTTGGGCGACCAGGGTTTATCCTAACTCCATGGGATTGTACGACTTTATTGTACAGTCACGACTGTCGTCGAAGACTAAACTTAAATTCCTGGGACACGGTAGTTCCAATGGAATTGATACCAGCTTTTTTTCAAAATCTCATTTTTCTTCCGAAAGTCTCCTGGTTAAACGCGCTGAACTAGGCATCCCGGAAAGTGACCTGGTTTTTTTGTTCGTGGGCCGAATGGTAAAAGACAAGGGGATCGACGAACTTATCGATGCGTTTAAGGAGTTACAATTGGAACAACCGCATATTTCTTTGCTTTTGGTTGGGCCTCTCGAGGATGAATTGGATCCATTATCTCCCCACACGGGGCACATTATAGAAACTCATCCTAAGATTTTCATGATAGGCTATCAGGAAGACGTGCGAATTTATTTTGCGATCAGCGACATACTTTCATTTCCCAGCTATAGGGAAGGATTTCCAAATGTTGTCATGCAAGCAGGTGCCATGGGATTACCTAGCGTAGTAACCAACATCAACGGGTGTAACGAAATTATATCTTCAGGAGTAAATGGTCTGTTGATCCCACCAAAAGACCCAATAGCTTTGAAAAAAGCATTAAAACAACTGATTTTGGATGCCGAACTTAGAAGCAAGCTGAGTGCAAATGCTCGAATCATGATCACGGAGCGATATGAGCGACGACAGTTCTGGGATCTGTTACTGCTGGAATATCAAAATTTGAAACCATAACTTTTGTAATTTTAAAACGTGTACAAGCGGTTCATTAAACCTTTCTTCGATTTTCTGGTGGCTTTTTCATTGTCATTGCTGCTATCACCCTTGTTTGTGTTGCTCAGTATCTTGCTGGCGTTCCATTTGAAAGGTAGCCCATACTTTCTTCAAAAACGACCCGGTAAAGGTGAGCGCATATTTCGCGTCGTGAAATTCCGAACCATGAACAATAAGGAAGATGAAAAAGGCCATTTGTTGCCGGATGAAAAACGACTCACTGGATTTGGAAAATGGGTTCGGGCCTCCTCCCTGGATGAACTTCCCCAGTTGTTCAACGTGGTCCTGGGAGATATGAGCCTGGTTGGCCCCAGACCTTTATTGCCAGAGTATCTTCCTCTCTACAACGAACATCAGCGCCAGCGTCACTTAGTAAAACCGGGAATAACAGGATGGGCTCAGGTAAATGGCAGAAACAGGATTAGTTGGGAGGAAAAGTTTGATCTCGATGTGTACTATGTACAAAACCTTACATTTGCACTGGACATCAAAATACTTTTAAAATCAATGATAAAAGTATTCATCCGTGAGGGCATCACTCAAGAGGATTCCGTGTCTGCAAGGAAGTTTAAAGGAAGCTTAAATAAAGAATGAAAGACGTTATCATTTATGGAGCCGGAGGGCATTGTTACGCACTTGTTGATCTATTGCGCAGTAGCCAAGAGTTCAAACCGGTGCTCATCGTAGACGACGAACCTAAAGATAACCAGATTATGAGTGTGCCCGTTATCGATGCCAGCGAGGCTAAATTCGACAGGGATCAACCTGTCTTTCTTGCGATTGGCGACAATTTCGATCGCAAAAAGATTGGTGATAAGTTGGACGCCAATTTCCCCAACTTGATCTCCAGATCGGCGACAGTCTATCCTTCAGCTAAACTTGGTAAAGGAATTCAAGTTCTTCCAGGAGCGGTAATCGATGCGGCAGCTTCTCTCGGAGATTTTGTGATCGTTAATAACAATGCAACCATTTCGCATAATGCTTTGATAGGTGATTGTGCTCATGTTGCTATCAACGTCGCCATAGCTGGGGGTGTTTCTATAGGTGAAGGGACTTTGGTTGGTTCCGGCAGTGTGATTTTACCTAATATAAATATTGGAAAATGGGCAACTATAGGCGCAGGTGCAGTAGTGACCCGAGATGTACCGGATTATGCCGTGGTATATGGTAATCCTGCACAGATTGTTCGATTCGAAAGAAAATAAATGAAAGAACGCATATACTTGTCATCCCCTCATATGGGAGGTGCTGAACAAAAATTTGTTCAGGATGCCTTTGATACCAATTGGATCGCGCCACTGGGCCCAAATGTCGATGGTTTTGAGGCCGATCTTGAAAAATACCTGGGCCATGGAAGTCATGTGGCAGCACTTAGCTCGGGTACAGCTGCACTTCATTTGGCTCTTATTTTAAGTGGTGTACAAGCTGGCGATGAGGTGATTTGCCAGACCATGACCTTCTCTGCATCGGCCAATCCTATTGTGTACCAGGGGGCAACCCCTATTTTTGTCGATAGCGAGGCCGATACCTGGAATATTTCTCCCATTTACCTGGAAAATGCGATCAAAGATCGTATCAAGGCAGGGAAAATGCCCAAGGCAATTGTTGCGGTCCATTTGTATGGAATGCCGTTCAAGGTAGATGAGGTCACCGCAATAGCTCAAAAGTATGCTATTCCACTTATAGAAGATAGTGCCGAAGCCATTGGTAGTTTATATCAGGGAAGGAAATGTGGAACCTTTGGTGATCTTGCCATTCTATCTTTTAATGGAAACAAAGTAATTACCACCTCGGGGGGAGGTGCACTCGTAGCCGGAAATGAGGCTACCAAAAACAAAGCCTTGTTTCTCGCTACCCAGGCCAGGGACGAAGCTCCGCATTATCAGCATTCTCAGATTGGGTATAATTATAGAATGAGTAACATCTGTGCAGGAATTGGGCGCGGGCAGATGGAGGTCTTGGACAGCCACATAGAAATGAGGCGGGCAAATCATCAATTTTATAAAGACCTTTTCAGTGCTAATTCTGAAGTCAGTGTTTTCGAAGAATCGCACCATGATTATTATTCCAATCATTGGTTAAGTTGTATCACTGTTTCGAAGAAAGCTGGTTTCACCAACCACGAACTTCGTCTTGCCCTCGCAAAGGACAACATCGAATCCAGGCCGTTGTGGAAGCCCATGCACCTGCAGCCCGTTTTTTCTGAAGCGCCTTTTTATGGAGATGATACCGCCGAAAATCTCTTTACTCACGGACTTTGCCTTCCATCTGGGTCCAACTTAACCGAAGGACAAAAACAACGCATTCAGGAAGTAATTAGGTCGTTCGTATAGATATATACTTATATTTGTATACCCGAATCCCCCTATGGTGAAGAGATCTGAACATTTTTTGGGCCAACTATACAGTGGTGATAATAAATTGAGCCTCCTGGATCAAAGGTATTTGCCACGTTGGATCGTAGTTTTGATCGATGCTGCCCTGGTCGTTGTCTCTGTTGTCCTGGTCTATTTCATTTTGCTGGGTACACCCATCAATTTTCATAAAGTTATTACTGTCCCGCAACAAGGAGCAGCCATCACCCTGGTGAGCGTTGTCTATTTTTTTATTTTCAGAACCTATTCCGGGATCATTCGCCATTCTACCATTACCGATATTAAAAAATTGGCATTTGCCAACGTACTAACAGCAACCAGTCTGTTCCTATTTAATATCGTCTATGAGACAGTAACAGGGGAGAAAGTGTTTCTAACCACATTCTTATTTATGGTGATGCTCTTGTCGTTCACCCTCATGCTGTTGTTCCGAATTGCTGTGAAAGAAACCTATCAATTCCTCAAAAATGCTGCTTCTAGCAGTATTAAAAAAAGAGTGGCCATTTTGGGCGTTGACGATGGGACTATTTCACTGGGAAATGCGATCATCCACGAAGCCACCTTGCCTTTTTATTTGGTAGGTTTTTTATCCCGAAAGAAGAATTCCAGTAAGCTGGAGATACTTGGCAAGCCGGTTATCCCGTTCCATGAGAACCTGGGCGAAACCCTGGCTTCCCTTGAAATAGAGGGGGTGATCATTATAAGTGAGTCCTTCGATGGCCATGAAAAAAATGAAATTGTGGAAGAATGCCTTGCGAATAGCATTGAGGTCTTCCATGTGCCAAATGTTGAAAATTGGAATAGTGGCAGTGAACTAAAAAACCAGATTAAGCCTATTGAAATTGAAGATTTACTCGAGCGAGAGCCTATTGTGATTGACGATGAACTGATAAAGAAGGATATCTTCAACAAAACGGTTTTAGTAACGGGTGGAGCAGGCTCTATAGGAAGTGAGATCGTGAAGCAAATGGCAGAGTTCAAGCCCGATTTGATCGTGGTCCTGGACCAGGCCGAGTCCCAACTACATGAACTTGAGATCTACTTGTTACAACACTTTCCCGAGTTAAATTTCATCACCGAATTGGCAGATATCAGCAATATGTACCGCATGGAGTTGATGTTTAAAAAATATGATTTCGACGTCATATACCATGCTGCGGCCTATAAACATGTACCGCTTATCGAACGAAATCCACATGAGGCGATTTATGTGAATATCCTTGGGACCGTTAATCTTTCTATCCTTGCGATAACCTACGATATTAACAATTTTGTGATGGTGTCTACAGACAAGGCGGTGAACCCTACGAACGTAATGGGAGCATCCAAACGTGCTGCCGAGATGTACGTTCAGTCACTTCAAACTGAAAAAGGTGTCTTTACCCGTTTTATTACTACCCGCTTTGGAAATGTACTGGGATCGAGTGGCTCGGTCATCCCACACTTTCGAAGACAGATACAGCAGGGAGGCCCTGTCACAGTTACCCACAAGGAGATCATACGTTATTTCATGACAATACCGGAAGCTTGTCAGTTGGTATTACAGGCAGGAACCATGGGTAAGGGTGGTGAGATCTTCGTATTCGACATGGGAGAACCAGTGAAGATCCTGGATTTGGCCGAGCGGATGATCCGTTTGTCCGGGTTGGAGCCATATAAGGATATCGACATTAAAATAACAGGTCTGCGGCCAGGAGAAAAGCTCTTTGAAGAATTATTGAGTGATAGTTCGACGACTTTACCCACCCACCACGATAAAATAATGATCTCGAAAGTTCCACCGGGTAATTTCAGTTCGATTAAAAAACAGGTCAAGGAGATCATTCGAACTGCAACACGGCATGAAGATGAGAAGGTTGTGAAATTGCTCAAGGAACTGATCCCTGAATTCATTAGTAAGAACTCAGATTTCGAGAAACTGGATGGCATCCGGGACAATGAATCCAAGATGAGGACCACATAAGGAGTTGAATGAAACCATTATGGATTAAAGATTATATTTGTATTAAGATAACCTGCCCATGAGAAAAATCTTTACTGCACTAACTCTAATCCTCCTAGCCACTTCCTGCGCCACTAAAAAAGAAATTATCTATTTTCAAGATGCTGAGATACTAAACGAGCGCTCGAATTCACAAACTTTTGAACCCATAATCGAGAATAATGATATTTTACATATTGCCGTATCCTCAATGAATGAGGAGGTGCTAACACCTTTTAAACGACAAACAGGTGTAGAGGGAAATGTGAATAACAGCAACCCGGGGTTGCAGGGCTATCTGGTGAACGCCGAAGGCCAAATTAGGTTTCCAGTTCTTGGAAGTGTTGAAGTGAGGGGGAAAACGCGAGGTGCCGTAGAACAATTATTGCAAACTCGGTTGGGTGAATTTATTACCGATGTAGTTGTTGATGTTCGCATTATGAATTTTAAAGTTACGGTAATCGGGGAAGTGAATCAACCCGGAGTATACCGAATCCAAGACGAACGAGTAACCCTGCCTCAGGCTATAGGATTGGCTGGTGATCTTTCCCAGGATGGACGTCGTGACAATATTTTATTAATACGTCAGGTAGATGGCAAACAGCAGGTATCTAGAATTGATTTAACGAAGTCCGAATTATTCTCGAGTCCGTTTTACTTCTTAAAACAGAATGATGTGATCTACGTTGAACCTTCGTCCAAAGGAATTAAGAAGTCAGGATTTATCCCAGATATACCGGCCCTTCTGTCTTTGGTCACCGTGGGTCTCAGCATCGTAATCTTGCTGACCCGATAATACAACCTCTATGAACGGAATGCAACCAAATCAGGAAAATGAAAGATCATTACGAGAAATAGTCGATCAGTATTCTCGTTACTGGTATTTGATGTTACTTGGAGCAGTTCTCGCTCTAATTGGTGCCTATTTCTATCTAAAATTCACGACGAGCTATTATTCGACCAGTGCTACCGTTATTATCAAGGATGAAAATAGCGGAGGAGGACCTAGCCAATTGGTAACGTTTACAGACCTGGGAAATTTCGCAGACCGGATTGGAAGTAGTGACATAGAGAACGAATTAGCTGTGTTTAGATCCAAGCGTATCATTCAGGAGGCATTGAGCGCATTAAACCTAAATATTACTTACGAAAATATTGGAACGCTCAAAGACTCTGAACTTTATAAGTATAAACCCTTCCTGGTACAATACCTGTCGTTTAATGATAGCCTGGGGAAGAAAACGGCTCCAAAATTGTTCTTTGAGGCTTTGTCTCCCCTGGAATATCATGTGGAAGATAGTTCTGGTAACATTAACGGAACATACAATTTTGGTGAACCTGTTGAGCTTCCCTTCGGAAAGATCACCGTGTTGCCAGTGTTCGATAATGGTAAAATGTTCGAAAATTTCATTGGAAAGACAGTTGCTGTTGCTTATCGAGATCTGGATGCGATGGCGCTGGGATATCAAAAGAACATCCGGGTAGTAAACGAGATCCAGAACAGCAATGTAGTTGAACTTACCATGCAATCGCCTGTGCCGGACAAGGCCGAGGATTTTATCAATGAACTCATTTTTCAATACAACAAAGATGCGATCAACGATCGTGGCCAGGTTGCCAAGAAGACTTCCGACTTCATCGATTCGAGACTGGAGATCATCACCCGCGAGTTGGATTCCGTAGAAAGGAATAAGGAACAATTTAAAAGCAGTAACCGACTCACCAACATTGAAGCCGAAGCTCAATTGATACTTGAGAATGCTAGCGAATTTGAAAAACGTCAGTTTGACGTAAACACACAGCTGGAATTGGCGAATACTATGATCGATTATATGGAGCGATCTTCGAATAATGATCTGCTTCCTTCAAATATTGGGCTGGAGGGTGGAGACATCACCGAATCTGTAAATAATTACAATGCCTTAATTCTCCAGCGAAATAAATTACTGAAGAATTCTACGGCGAAAAATCCGGTTGTGGTAAATGTAAATAATCAAATTGAAGGCATTCGCTCGAACATTTTGAACAGTCTCAAGAATCGCACAAACACCTTAAAAATTAGTCTGCGTGATTTGAACTTTCAAGAGGCTTCTCTCAATTCGAAATTATCGCGGGTTCCTACCACGGAAAAGATCTATCGTGGTATCGAACGTCAGCAGACCATCAAGGAACAGCTTTACTTATTCTTACTTCAGCAGCGTGAGGAAGCTTCTATCGCCCTTGCTGTGACTTCACCCAAGGCCAAGGTTGTGGACAAGGCGTTTAGCAGTAACGCACCGGTCTCACCCAATAAACCATTGATCTATTTAGGAGCCGGACTAGCTGGGTTATTGATCCCGTTCTTGTTCATTTATGGTGGTACATTGCTAAATAATAAGGTGAATAACCGCTACGATGTTGAAAAAGCACTTAAGAATACCAGTTTGATTGGAGAAATTCCGAAGTTGAAGAAAGGTGAAGAGGAATTGATTCGCGCGAACGACCGCAGCATTCTCTCAGAGTCATTTCGAATTCTACGAACCAATTTGCAGTATTTGTTTATCAATAAATTGAACACCGCGCACAAGGCGAATACCGTTTTTGTTACCTCAACCATTAAAGGTGAAGGAAAGACCTTTGTGGCATTTAACCTTGCGCTAACACTCGCGCTAACAGGTAAAAAAGTAGCCCTGGTTGGTGCCGATATTAGAAATCCTCAATTACAGCGGTACCTTTCAAACGATTCCCAGGACAAAAAGGGACTCACAGAGTACATTTTGGATCCCTCATTGTCGGTTAAAGATCTACAGGCGCAGAGTATTTATAATGAGAACCTGAGTATTGTACTTTCAGGTTTAATACCTCCCAACCCAGCTGAATTGCTCATGGAATCCAGGACAAAAGACTTCTTTGATGAAGTTCGTGAAATGTACGACTATGTAATCGTAGATACTGCTCCTTCCATGCTTGTAACCGACACTATTATTATCAACAAACTCGCCGACGTTACCCTGTACGTGGTTCGTGCAGGATTTACAGATCGAAAACTACTGGAGTTTCCGGAGGAGGCCATTGACGATGGAAGATTGGTGAATGTGGCCATGGTGCTCAACAATGTGTCCATGAACAACTTTGGCTACGGTAATAAATACGGCTACAGTTATACCGATGAGCGTAAATCCTTATTCTCCAAGATCTTTGGAAGAAATTAACTGAAAATATCCCCATGAATAGATTCAATCTAAGCCTGCTTGCCTTTTTGATGGGAGTAAGCTTGGCTTCAAGTCAGACATTGGATTGGAATGGCCAAATTTCGGCTACCGGTCTTTTTTCTTCGGAAGATGAACTTCCCTTTTGGTTTTATTCCAATACTCATGGACAATTTGGATTGGAATCAAACTTCTCCGGACTGGCCGGTTTCACTGTAAATTATCCGTTGAACGAAAACTCCGGACTGGAAGGAGGAGCCACTTTTTTTTATAGGGATAATGTTGCAGACCAATTTCAGCGTCGTGATCTTTTCCTTCGGTTTAAAAATAACTGGCTGAAGCTCACTCTTGGTGCAGAAAGGCCAGAAGAGCAGGTGCAGGGGCTTTCGGCTACCAATAAGGATTTCCTGAGAAGTGGAAACGCAAGACCGTTAGGAGGCATCATCGCCGAGGCTAATAACCCGCTCAGAATTACCGAGTCCCTGGCATTTGATTGGGGAATCGCTCATTATCAGCTAAACGATGATCGCTTCGTCAAGGATGTTCGCCTTCATTACAAGCGATTGGCTGCGATCCTTAATTTTAATGAGAACAACAAATTGATTGCTCAAATTCAGCACTACGCCCAATGGGCCGGAACTTCACCGGTGTTTGGCGAACTGCCATCCGACTTCAGTGCGTTTATCGATGTCTTTTTTGCCAGGCAGTCACCGGAGATTGGAATAAATGGCGAAATTGAAAATGCAGTTGGGAACCACCTCGGCTCTTATTTGATCGACTATCAGTTTAAGAGTGGGATAGGGGACTTTTCGATCTATCACGAACATCCTTTTGAGGATGGATCTGGCACAGCCTTCAAGAATTTCCCGGACGGAGTCTGGGGAGTACATTTTAAACCTACTGAAACCAACGTATTTAAAGGCCTGTTATACGAGTTCATTACCACCAAAGATCAAAGTGCTTCTGGTGTGAGTGGCTTCGATAATTACTTCAGAAATAATGTGTATCGAAGTGGCTGGAGCTATGAAGGACGTATTATTGGAATGCCATTTATTCTCATCGATAATTCGATCGTGGTAGATGAAGACAGTTCGCCTATAATCAGTAATCGGGAGCAGTTGCATCATTTAGGGCTCACAGGTACCGTACATCATATAGACTGGATGCTGAAATCGACCCTTGTTTCTCACTCAGGATCGTTTGTGAATCCCTTCAATCCATCGTTAGATCTCTGGCATAATTACTTGTCGCTAGCACATGCTACAAAAAAATATGGGACAATTAAAATCTTTACCGCTTTGGACAGCGGTAAATCCATCGATACCAATTTTGGCGCAGGAGTGACTTACAGCTACTCGTTCTAACTCTCCACCTTAAACAAAATGGGCAGTGAGTATAGTACTCCAACAGGTTTTCCTCGTTGCTTTCCAGGAACCATTTTAGGGAGGGAACTCACCACTCTTGCAGCTTCTTGCTCTAATCTGGGGTGCGGGGCGCGGGCCCGAACATTTACAACTTGTCCATTGTGATCTATTTTGAAAATCACCTGGATGCGTTGCCTTCCCTCCAAACCTAGCTCACTGGCCAGTTCGGTGTTAAATTTGCTTTGTACATACTCCATGATGCGATCTGCCATACATTGTTTTCGGGCTGCATTGTTTCCCTCGCTCTCACAACCGGGGTAAACAGGTACGTCTTCGATCACAGCAAATGGAACATCGGGAATTTCTTCCTCTTCAACCTCTTCGATATCATCTATGGCCACTACATCGGCAATCGCTTGATTTTGATCGGTTTCAGTGGATTCAATGATGGTTTCATCGATCTCCAGATCATCCTCGATCACTTCAATTACTTGCGAAACAGTAGCAGCAGGAGGAGGCGGAGGCGGAGGGACATCGATCGCCTGTGTGATGGGGATTTCCGTATCAAGATCATCACCAACACCCAGGAAATCCTGAGAAACGTCTGCCAGATTATAGGATTTAAATTCTATTGCCTGCCAGGATATGAACAACATAAATGCCAATCCTAACAAGAAATAGAGGTTACTCCATTGGCTCAATTTAACATCGGGATTCTTTTTGGGTTTCATTATTTCCAGTTTTAAATCTATTACGAGTGAAAAATTAAAACTCCAAAAAGGTATAAACTATGAGAAATGTCAGTTTCTAGGGATTTCTATATGAAGATCAAGCAGTTAGCCAATGAGGACTGGGGGTAAGTACGCCGAGGAACGATGTAACAATCCGTTGATAATCAGCCTTATTATGTTAGAACGATATAAAAAATATCCTACCTTTGAGTAAAGACCAGCCATGTCAAAATTCATCCAGGAGTTGAAGCGCCGCAATGTAATAAAGGCTGCATTGGCCTATGTTGTCGTAGCATGGGTGTTATTGCAAGTCCTTTCCATTCTCCTGCCGAATATAGGTGCACCTTCCTGGGTGTTTCAAACTTTGCTTCTGTTACTCATAGTTGGTTTTCCCATTTGGGTCGTTTTTTCATGGGTGTACGAGGTCACCGAGCAAGGTTTGCGGAAAACCGGATCTTTTCCTAAAGAACATTCTGTTTCAGCTTCAACCAGTAAGCGGTTGAATATCTTAATTTTAGTCGGGCTCGTCGCTGCCATAGCGATTTTATTAATTCGCCCTACTACAGCTGGAGCCAAAGCTTCTGTTCCTGAAGGCACCGAATTATCCATTGCCGTGCTTCCTTTCGACGACATGAGTGAAAATAAAGATTCCGAATGGTTCTGCGATGGGGTTACAGAAGATCTGCTTACTCGTTTGTCGAAAATTGAAGGATTGCGTGTCATCTCCCGAACTTCAACCGAACAATTTCGTAAAACGTTGAAATCGATTCCTGAGATTGCTCGTGAACTAGGAGTTTCATACATCGTGGAAGGCAGCGTTCGTAAACATAAGAACAAACTACTCATTACGGCACAGCTCATAGATGCCAACGACAAACACCTCTGGGCCAATAATTATGAGAAAGAACTGGATGATGTCTTTGAAATACAGCGTGATGTTTCCCATGCTATCGTTTCACAATTGAAAGTTGTTATCACGCCGGAAGAAGAAAAGTCGTTAAGCAGTTCCTCAACTAAAAATATAGAAGCTTACCAGCTATTCTTAAAAGCCAAAATGGTTTCCGATACCTTAAGACTTGAAGGTCAAGCCATCGTCGAAGGATATAGAAAAAGCATAGAACTCTTAAAGGAGGCTATTGACGTGGATCCAAATTATGCAGATGCCTATGCGCATATCGCTTATTCGTACCTGTATTTGTACGATATAGAAGCCGAAGAGAAAAGTATAACACTGGCCAGAGAATTTAACGAGAAAGCCTTGGAAATAAACGCCAATACGGCATTGGTTTACAGTAATCGGGCTTATCTAAATAATGTGATCGATAGAGATGTAGCAGAGGCTGAAAAAAATTTAAATAAAGCCTTGTCCCTTGATCCAAAGAACAATGACATCCATAAAGAAATGGTCTATCATTACTTGCAAAACAATGTCTATAATCTTGAAAAAGCCTTGGTTCATGTCAATGAGGCGGAAAAGCTAAATCCTTTGTCCAATGAGATCAAAATTATGAAGGCTAGGGTCTTGATCCTCAATTCAAACTTTGATGAAGCAGAACGCTATCTCGAACAAATCCCAACTTATTTAAGTATAGAGAAAAATGCGTCCCTGATAGGGACGAAAAACATGTTGAAATTGAAAGATCAGCAGGAAATGATCAAGTCGTATGCGTCGGCTCTGGAACAAGACCCTGATAATAGTGAAATTCATGGAATGCTCGCTGGATTCTATAGCTCTGTTACCAAGGAATTTTCTAAATCTGTTCACCATAGAAAAAAGCAATTTGAATTGGATTCCTCCAGGATTATTGCCATGAATTATAGCTATGCCTTGTTCCGCATTAAGGATTTTGGCGCTTCCAAAAAATTGCTGGAAAATCAAATTTATAGGAGACTTGTCGGTGAACAAGGATTGAACCAGCTTTGGCAGGATTATTATGCTTACCAGGGCCTTTACACTAAGGCCACGATCTATCATGATAAAATAAAAGAACAAAACTTATCCAACTATTACTACCAACGTGCCTGGTTAATGGCCAAAATGGGCAAAAAGGATTCTGTATATGCCATTTTTAAAAAGAAAGAGTATAGCCCCGGGAACATAGAAGTAGCGAAGTCTTCTTGCTTCGCATTGTTATTAGAACGTGATTCGGTCTATAAATATTTAGACAAGATCCAGGAAAAGCACTTGGAACGTCGTCTTTACTTGGCAAGAGCTGTAAATAACAATCCCAGCATGGATGCTTTTGCCAAGGATCCTAGATACCGCGAATTTTTAAAGGCAAATTATTTACCGCTTCCCGATTAACAACTCTCTTCTACTGGATCACTTTGACTTCAACTCTTCGGTTGAGGGCCTTTCCCGCATCGGTAGCATTGCTGGCGACCGGGTTGGATTCTCCTTTTCCGTCGGTTTCTAAATTGGTTACGCCAACTTCATTTTCGGCCAACCATCGTTTCACCCCCGCAGCACGACGACGAGACAGGTCCTGGTTGTATGCCTCTTCTCCATCCGAATCGGTGTGGCCTATGATCTCCATCTTTACCTCAGGATTGTTTTTAATGTATTTGGCAAGTTCTTTTAGGACCGGCTCCGATACTTTCTTCGGAATGTCTTTTCCCGTATCGAAGAGGATCCCATACAGATTCACATAGCCTTTCTCATTGAGCTCCTGGCTTACATAGTTTTCCGACTCTTCTTTCTTCTTGAGAATCAGGGTAACATTTCTCACTTCTTCACGGTTGAGTTCGAAGCTTTTACTCGCCGGCTCGTAATCCTGTTTGTTGGCATTTACGTTGATCATTCCTACAGGCACTTCGGTCAACTCAAAAGATCCATCAGCTCCAGTAAGTGCCTCCTTCAAGCCGTTTGCAGAAACCAAAGCATTGGCTATTGGTTTGTTTTGCTCGTCTTTTACCAACCCGCGAACGGTTCCATGACAGACGTATTCCTTTTTGGGATTGATCAAGATTTGAACAAAGTCAATCGCAAACCCATCCCCGGCATCGTTCACCGGATCGTCTATGCTTATGGTGACCGAGCCTGATTTGAAGAGGCCGAAATCCTCGGGCAAGATCCCTACCTGAACCAATTTTCCGGTGGGCCCGGTCTGATTAAGATAATTAAGGATTGTCTCAACATAGGTTAGCCGTTTATCGTTGATGTGAAACTGAAAGGAGGTCCCCCAAACAGGCGCCTGAAAATCGTCCAGCATGAGTTGTAATACCACTTGCTTGATTTCTAAGGGTGGCAGCTTGTAATTCATTTTAATAGGCACGGGGTCTGTATGCGCCCGAAGTGTGGAAGAGGTATAGCCGTCATTTCTAGACCTTCTATATGCGCTCACCACCATGATTCTATCGGTTCCCTCATGATCGGTCGAATCGACCTTCCATGGATACTTATGCACCGAAGTGTTCTTACCACAAAACGGGTCGAATCCGGGCTCCCAGCCAAATCCAAGATTGTCCACATCACCCACCCGAACTTGTACTTCGGCTTTTTCTCCCTTGGTGGTATAGAATAACTGCTGTGAGAATATGGGATCTCCTGCTTCCTCTCGTCCTTCCTGTTCCTCTTGTCCTTCCTCTTCCTCTTGTCCTTCAGGTTCTTCTTGTTCTTGAGCTTCTACCCCTGTGGGTATATTAATGCCACTTTGCTGTTCTTCAACTACTTCATTATTTTCAGGCTGCTCCGATTTTTCTTCCTTGTTTTGCCGACAGGAAATGAAGGAAAGGCTTAGTGATAGAAAAAACACATATAATGCTAAATACTTCATATTTAAATGTTTATACTAAATTAATGAATTTTTTGAAAGCTTTTAGTTAACTTTGCCGAGCCTCTTGCCCTGCCTAAAACTCCTGTTTTTTCCTTCTAATTGCTATTGCTATCGATTACTACAAACCCCATTTTGATGGTGTTTGGCACAATCCTCTAAATAATACGAGGATCTGATCAGTCTACTGCCGAGAGTCCGAAAATTTATATTAAGCTATTGCTTTATAACTAAATACCAAACACCATGGACGACTTTTATTACTTGGCTCAAATAACCACGACAATTGCCGGATTTGCTGCCTTATTCTCAATTTTGAAACATTCAAATAAGACCTGGAATGACTTGGCTAAAGTGAACCTTATTCGGTTTTATATTATGATCGAGTTGGCTTGTATTATTACCATATTTTGCTTCGTTCCTATTGTCCTTTCAGAATATTTTGAGCAGGAAGTCACCTTTCGAGTGTCTTTTGGATCTCATTTCTTGTTCTCAACAATATACTATGTATTTGCATTAAAACGGAACAAAAGAATTACGGGACTGGTCAACATAGCCGGTACATCTACCAAAATTGTACGAATCTTTTCGATAGGTGTATTAATTTTTGCTGTGTTTGGAGCCTTAAACTTTTTGGGCGATCATTATAAAACCAATTACCTCATTTCACTAATCTTGGTTTTTTTAATCAACCTTTATATGTTCCTACGTCTTATCTATTTTTCCATGAGTAGGGAATAAATACCAGTTTCGATCATATTTTAAATTTTATTTATGAAATAATAGGAAGGATACTAACGTTTAAGGTGTTAGATTTGCAACTTTAACAGATAGCCCCAAATGTTTCAGGATATAATCATTACAATTTTATGGAGTCTTTCTCCCTTTGGTGAAGCCAAAGCGGGTATTCCATATGGTATTCTGAACGGCTTGAATATTTACCTGGTCTTTGTCATCGCATTTCTCGCCAACGTTCTGGTTTTCCCCATTATGTTATTCTTTCTGAACGAAATAAACCACTATTTGCTCCGTTGGAACTTTTATAAGAAGTCTGCCATTTGGGTGGCTCGCCGGGCTAAAGGCGGCTCCGAACACAAGATTCGCAAATATGGGTTCTGGGGACTGTTGTTCTTCGTGATGATCCCGGTTCCGGGAACCGGCGTTTATGCGGGTAGTATTGCGACCTATCTTTTCAATATTGAACGGCGAAAGGCATTTTATGCCAATGCCATTGGGATTTTCTTCTCATCACTCATTGTCTGGGGAACAACGGTGCTAGCCACGAACGGGGTGGGGTAGGTACTTACTTCCCAATACAGAAGTTAGCAAAGATATTACCCAGGAGTTCGTCATTCGAGATCTCTCCGGTGATCTCCCCAAAGTGATACAAGGCCTGTCGAATATCGATGGCCAACAAGTCGCCACTCAAGCCAGAATCCAAACCTTCCTGTACTTTATTTATTTCTTCTAAAGCTTTAAGTAAAGCATCGTAATGTCTTGTATTAGATATAACTACGTTATTATTTTCTAGTATTCCGGTATTGACAAATTCGAGCAAGGAAGATTTCAATTCTTCGATACCTTCACCAGTTTTGGCAGAGAGGAGTAAAGAATGAGATCCCTCGACGGCGCTCAGGTTGACATCCAGCTGTTTTCCTTCCTCTTCGGAAATTGAATCTATTTTATTGACAACGACTAGATGGGCTTTCTGCGGAAATTTATGCTGTACTTTGGCGATCTCCAGCTTCACGTCTTCTCCCTGACCTAAAAACTTGTGGGCCTCCAGCAAAAATATAACGACCTGCGCCTGTTCCATTTTCTCAAAGGTTCGCTGTATCCCCATTCCCTCGATCTTGTCCTGTGTCTCCCGAATCCCGGCCGTGTCTATAAAGCGGAAGCCAACACCGCCAATGGTGATCTCGTCTTCGATGCTATCCCTGGTGGTCCCCGCTATATCGCTCACTATGGCCCGTTCTTCATTCAGCAAAGCGTTTAAGAGCGTTGACTTTCCAACATTTGGCTCACCTACGATAGCGACTGGTATGCCGTGTTTCAATACATTCCCGGTGGCAAAGGAGTCGATGAGGCGTTTTAAAACGTTTGAGATTCTCGTTAGAAGCTGTTTAAACTCATCCCGGTTCGCGAATTCAACATCTTCTTCCGCAAAATCCAGTTCCAATTCGATAAGGGATGCGAAGTTCAAAAGCTCTTCGCGCAGCCGTTGTATTTCCGAAGAAAACCCGCCACGCATCTGTTGTATCGCCAGTTGGTGACTGGCAGCACTGTCGCTGGCTATAAGATCTGCAACAGCTTCCGCCTGGCTTAAGTCCATCTTGCCATTCAGAAAAGCA
The DNA here is from genome assembly GCA_013043825.1 of Flavobacteriaceae bacterium. Classification (GTDB taxonomy): domain Bacteria; phylum Bacteroidota; class Bacteroidia; order Flavobacteriales; family Flavobacteriaceae; genus Aureisphaera. The sequence goes on along the minus strand of JABDNM010000084.1, from coordinate 1,101 downwards.
CGAAGGGTAAACTCACCCGCTTGCGCCATCCTGCAGCCCTTCCGAAGGCATAATTGAATGATCTCTTGTTGAATGTAATTGCTACCATGGCACGAAAATTCTACAACGTTCTCTCCTGTATAGCTGTGCGGATCCTTAAAAACAGTTGCCAGTACCTCATCGATCACCCGGTCCCCGTCCTTTATATGGCCCAGATGCACCGTGTGTGACTTCTGTTGTTGCAATTTCTTCCCTGAAATTGAATGAAAGACTCCCGACGCGATCTCAATGGCCTTATCGCCAGATAGTCGGACAATCGCGATAGCTCCTGCTCCCGCGGGTGTAGCCAGGGCTACTATGGTATCGTTGTGCGTCATGGGCTACAAAAATACTAATAATGTAACGGTCTGGTTCGCTCAAGCACGATTTTGTAACATTTGTTGGTTGGTATCGACTTATAGCATGCAAACCACCCTAAAACAACCAAAATGGAAGTAATAAATCATAGCGCAAAACGTACCGATAACGGGATGTTATTGTTAACTCATTTGTCACAACTCCTGCATTATGTCACTGGATTTGGCGGGCTCATCGTTCCACTAATCCTTTGGCTTACCCAGAGAGACAAGGTTGAAGGCATGGATGAACACGGGAAATCGATCGTGAACTTTCAAATCACCTTGCTTTTGATCGTGATCTTGAGTATTCCGGGTATTCTCTTGTTCGGACTGGGAATTCTTGGATTGATTTACGCTGGGATCGTAGGCTTTATTATCCCTATCGTAAATGCTGTAAAAGCCCATAATGGGGAATCGCCTACCTACTTCTCCACCATACGATTTATAAAGTAAGTACGATGTGGTGGTTTATCGGAATAGCTGTATTTGTCATCGCCGCAACTATCTGCGGAAGACTTTTTAGAAAGTAAGTAAAATCAAGTTTGTTTATAGTTAAAAGGAGTCCCTGGCTTACAGGGGCTTTTTTATTGTCCGGAACAATGAAAAGAATGCCTTAGTTATTCAGCATCACCGGCATCACCAGCATAGTCACTGCTTCTCCCTTGTCAAGTCCGTCACTGGGTGTTAAGATCCCGGCCCGATTGGGTAATGACATCTCCAAAGA
>JABDNM010000083.1 GCA_013043825.1 Flavobacteriaceae bacterium | reverse complement strand
GCTTTTATTCCAACCGGTAGTCCGGTCGCTTCAGCGATGTCTTCCACAAATTGAACCAGTTCCGGGACATTGGAGAATGCGGTGTGATTTGGCGGCGATAATACGTCTTTACCCACTTCTACCCCTCGAATTGCAGCAATCTCCCTGGATATCTTCGCTCCCGGCAGCACTCCTCCTTTTCCTGGCTTTGCTCCCTGCGATAACTTTACTTCGATCGCCCGAACAAACGGATTAGTTTCAACCAATTCTACCAGTTTATCCATGGAGAAGGTACCATCGGGGTTTCGTACGCCAAAGTAGCCCGTTCCGAAGTGAAACACCACATCACCCCCATAACTGTGATAGGGTGATAAACCACCTTCGCCGGTATTATGATACGCATTCGCGATCTTAACACCCTTATTCAGCGACTCCACCGCCTTAGCCGATAATGATCCAAAACTCATGGCCGAAACATTGATCACAGACGCCGGTCGGTAGGGTCTCCTGCGCTTGTTGAAATCACCCATCACCTTGGCGCAGGGAAGAAAGGATTTATTGATGCTATTGGGATGATCCTTACCAATAGCATAGGGTATCATAGAATTATTGATAAAAATATGCTGGTGGGCATAGATGTCACGGTCGGTACCAAATCCTTCGTAGTTGTTTTCCTTCTTTGCCGAAGCATAGATCCAGCTACGTTCAATACGATTGAAGGGTAGTTCTTCCCGATTGTTGGCAACAAAATACTGGCGCATCTCGGGGCCAATACTCTCAAATATATATCGAACATGCCCAATGATGGGAAAATTATGACTGATGGTGTGTTTTTTCTGAAGAACATCCCGCAGGGCTATGATGGCCAAAACGATCAGGATCCAGGCCCACCAGGGGATGTTTCCTAAGAAATCAAGAACTGTATCCATCTTTCAATCGATTAATCTGTCGAATTCGTATTCAAATAATCCAACGCCACTTGTGTCATGGCTTTTACACCCAACAACATCCCTGAGTCATCAATCTTGAAATCGGGGGTATGGTGCGGGAAGGGGGTTGTGTTTCCTGGAGTCATTCCGCCCAGGAAGAAGTAAAATCCGGGCACTACTTCCTGAAAATAGGAAAAGTCCTCGCCTCCTGTGGTAGCTTTCATCAAGTGGATATTCTCCTTTCCGGCAACGGCTTCCAGACTGGGAACCATTTGAGCAGTAAGCTCTGGGTCGTTATAAGTGACAACGGTATTGTTTTGCCACTCGATAGTTGCAGACCCCCCGTACGCTTTTGCAATATCTGCGGCCATTTCATTCATTCTTCGCATGATCAAATTTCGCATATCCGGATCGAGCGTACGCACCGTTCCTATGAGTTCGGCAGTTTCGGGTATTATATTGAAGCGAACCCCGCTGGTGATCTTACCTACTGTGATCACTGCTGCTTCTTCAACAAGTGGAGCCTCCCTGCTAATAATAGTTTGAAACCCATCAATGATCTTAGCAGAAATAAGAATGGGGTCTACCCCGGTCCAGGGAGCCGATCCATGAGTTTGTTTTCCTCTCACATTAACCACGAATCGCTCAACGGCAGCCATTGTACCACCACTTTTATACTTAATGGTCCCAACAGGCGTGGAGGAATTGATGTGAAGTCCGAAGATGGCATCTACATCCGGATTTTTCAAAACTCCTTCCTTGATCATAAGCTTTGCTCCCCCTTCCTCTCCTGGCGGCGGGCCTTCCTCGGCTGGTTGAAATATGAACTTTACGGTGCCTTTAATCTTATCCTTATTCTTGCTCAACACCTCGGCAACGCCCATAAGGATAGCGATGTGGGTGTCATGTCCACAGGCGTGCATGACCCCTGTTTCGGTGTCCAGGAAGGTGCTCTTTACTTTACTTCGGAAGGGGAGATCATTACGCTCGGTGACGGGAAGGGCATCAATATCGGCGCGAAGCGCAACAACTTTCCCGGGCATCTCGCCTTCCAATAGGCCCACAACCCCGGTAATGGCAATTCCGGTCTGTACTTTCATTCCTAAAGATCTCAGGTGAGTGGCTATCTTTTCTGCTGTGTTGAATTCCTGGTTTGATAGTTCAGGATTTTCATGGAAATAATGACGCCAGTCGATCACTTTGGATTCGATGGCCTCAATCTCTTGCAAAACAGATTTATCCATTTGAGAGATGGATGATAAGGAAATAGAAAGCAGGAGAATTGTGAGGGTGATTCGATTCATTTATTTCAAATTAATGTAGCTAAAGATATTCAAATTTTATGCAATGACAACCCAGCCGTACTGTTTATAATTTATGATCGTGGCATTCTATTGTTCGTATGATTTTCTGTATTTTCACCGTTCAGAATTACTTCGGAATAAAATTCATTTTGCAAAACTATTTAGAACAACTCAATGATGCTCAACGGGCTCCCGTACTCCATAAGGACGGAGCCATGATCGTGATCGCCGGAGCCGGATCGGGGAAGACCCGAGTGCTCACCTATCGTATTGCTTACTTGATGTCGCAGGGAGTGGACCCCTTCAATATTTTGGCACTTACTTTTACCAATAAAGCCGCCCGGGAAATGAAGAAACGCATCGCGGAGATCGTGGGAAGTAGTGAAGCCAAAAATCTATGGATGGGTACTTTCCATAGTATTTTCGCTAAGATCCTGCGATTTGAAGCAGATAAACTAGGCTATCCTTCTAATTTCACTATTTACGACACCCAGGACTCACAAAGCGTTATACGTGCTATCATCAAGGAGATGCAGCTGGACAAGGACATTTACAAGTACAAACAAGTTTACTCCAGGATCTCTTCGTATAAAAACAGCCTCATCACGGTGAAGGCCTATTTCAGTAATCCAGAACTGATGGAAGCAGATGCAATGGCTAAAATGCCCAGGTTGGGAGATGTCTACAAAGCCTATTGCGATAAATGTTTTAAAGCAGGAGCCATGGATTTTGATGATCTTCTTTTGAAAACAAATGAATTGCTAACTCGCTTTCCGCAGGTGCTTGCAAAATACCAGGACCGATTTCGCTATATCCTGGTCGATGAGTATCAGGATACCAACCACAGTCAGTATCTCATCGTACGTGCCCTAAGCGACCGATTTCAAAATATCTGCGTCGTGGGAGATGATGCCCAAAGTATTTATGCCTTTCGAGGGGCAAATATCAACAACATCCTGAATTTTCAGAAGGATTATGACGACGTGACCGTCTACCGCCTGGAACAGAATTATCGTTCCACTAAAAACATCGTGAATGCGGCCAATAGCCTGATCGAAAAAAACATCAACCGGCTCGAAAAAGTGGTATGGACCGCCAACGATGAAGGGAATAAGATCAAGATCAACCGAACGATGACCGATGGAGATGAAGGCAGGTTCGTGGCCAGTAATATTTTCGAGATGGCGATGAACAATCAACTCAATTACGATAGCTTCGCCATCCTCTATAGAACCAATGCCCAGTCCCGTGCCATGGAAGATGCACTGCGGAAGAAGGACATTCCCTATCGAATTTATGGGGGGCTTAGTTTTTATCAGCGGAAGGAAATCAAGGATGTCCTGGCTTACTTGAGGTTGATCCTCAATCCGAAAGATGAGGAAGCGTTGAAGCGGGTGATCAATTATCCTGCCCGGGGGATTGGGCAGACCACCATCGAGAAGTTAACGGTAGCGGCAAATCATTATGACCGATCCATGTTCGATGTGATGAAGGCGATAGATAAGATCGATCTTAAGATCAATGCCGGGACTCGTACCAAGCTTCAGAATTTCACAACCATGATAGAAAGTTTCCAGGTGTTGAACCAGGGATACGACGCCTTCCAGATCGCCGAACATGTGACCAAAAAGACAGGGCTTGTGCAGGAGTTGAAAAAAGATGGCACACCGGAAGGGATCGCTCGTATCGAGAACATTGAAGAGTTACTGAACGGGATGCGCGATTTTGTGGAAGAACAAAAACAACTCGCAGACACTACGGGATCGCTCGCAGAATTCTTGGAGGATGTAGCCCTGGCGACGGATTTGGACAATGAGAAGGGTGATGAGAATCGAGTGGCGCTTATGACGGTTCATCTTGCCAAGGGGCTCGAATTTCCCTACGTCTACATTGTGGGAATGGAGGAGGATCTGTTCCCCAGTGGCATGAGCATGAACACTCGTGCCGAACTAGAAGAAGAAAGGCGCTTGTTTTATGTCGCACTTACCCGGGCAAAAAAGCAGGCCTATCTCACCTACACCCAAAGTCGATATCGTTGGGGTAAATTGATCGATGCCGAACCCAGTCGCTTCATTGAGGAAATTGGGGAAGGTTTTGTTGAGTATCTCACACCGCTTACCGAGCAGCGCTACAAACCATTGATCGATGCCGATATTTTCGGGGAGGTAGACAAAACTAAAATTCGATTGCGAAAACCGAAAAGCAGCACTTCGCCTAAAGGCCCCACCGAGAATGAACTTCGGAAGTTGCGGCGGCTAAAACCTGTGAAAAGCGCGACCAACAAGAATTTCGATCCTTCCGAAGCAAATCTCAAAGAGGGATCCCAGGTCGAACACCTGCGATTTGGTGTTGGGACTATTTTAAAAATAGAAGGAGTGGGAGCAGACACCAAAGCGGAGATCGATTTCGAAAATGGAGGGCTAAAGAAGTTACTCTTGAGGTTTGCAAAATTGAACGTACTCGATTAGAACGTATTTCATGGCAAAGCTTATCAAGATATACGAGCAGAATCCCAATGCAAAAGAAATTCGAAAAGTAGTGGATGTGCTACGCAACGGCGGACTGGTTATCTATCCCACAGACACCATTTATGCTTTGGGATGTGACATCTCCAACAAAAATGCTTTAGAACGAATTGCTCGTTTAAAAGGGGAGAAAATAGAAAAGGCAAATTTGTCATTTATCTTCAGCGACCTCAGTAATTTGAGTGATTATGTGAGACAATTAGACTCGACTACCTTCAAACTACTTAAACGTGCATTACCTGGTCCATATACCTTTATTCTTCCCGGAAATAATAATATGCCGTCTGTGTTTAAGAAGAAAAAGGAAGTAGGTATTCGTATTCCGGATAATAATATCACCAGGGCGATCGTAGAAGCCCTCGGGAATCCTTTGGTGTCAACTTCTATAAAAGATGAAGATGAGGTGATCGAATACACAACGGACCCGGAGTTGATCTATGAAAAATGGAATAAGTTGGTCGACCTGGTTGTGGACGGTGGCTACGGGGGAAATGTTCCATCTACCGTTATCGATCTCACCGGGGACGAACCTATCTTAATTCGGGAAGGAAAGGGAAGTTTAGAGATCTAATCGAATGGCAAAAGATCTGGCTACATAAAGGTTCAAAGTTTCAATGCTTTAGAATAAAAAAACCCGGCCATAAGCCGGGTTGTTCCTATTGTTTTTTAAAGTTTAGTTTCCATCCAAAGAAGAAAGAGTTTCCAATTCTTCTTCGATCATGGTATAGAACTGATCGATTTTTGGTAAGACAAGTATCTTGGTTCTACGATTCGTAGATCGATTTTCTGCCGTGTCATTAGGAACCAAAGGCTGATAATAACTACGTCCTGCTGCGATCAACTGAGACGGATTTACACCTAAGCTTTGCAATTCTCGAACCACGGCAGTAGAGCGCTTAACACTCAAGTCCCAGTTATCCAGGAGTACTCCCCTTTGATAAGGTCGATCGTCTGTATGTCCTTCAACCATAGCTTCAAAGTCGGGCTTACTATTGATCACAGTAGCAACTTTACCCAAGATATCTTTGGCGCGTGAGGAAAGTGCGTACTGTCCCGATTTGAACAACACCTTATCTGAAAGGGAGATAAAAACCACTCCTTTTTCTACGTTGATCTCGATATCCGGATCATTCAATCCTACTTCGCGTTTTAAACTGGTAACCAACGCAAGTGTGACACTGTCTTTCTTATTCAAGGCATCCTGAAGTCGGCTGATCTTCAAATCCTTTTCTTTCAAGCTTTCCAACGATTTTTCCAGGTTGGTTGCTCCCTGCTTGGTTAGGATTGTAAGTTCTTTGGAACTATCGATGAGATCTTTATTGGTTTGTCTCAATTCCTTCACTCGCTCCTCAAGAGATGCGATACGTGCATTCGCCGCAGCTTTATCGGCCTCACAAGCGTTGAGCTTAACCGTAGCAGTGTTCAGTAGATCTTGTGTTTGTTTTTGTTTGGCTTCCAATTCGGCATATTGCTTTTTGGATACACATGATGTAAGCAGCAAGCTAGAGGAAACAAATAAAATTAAAAGTTTTTTCATCGTAAAAATTGTTTATTTAGGTTGATCAAAATTATAAATAAGCCATGCAGCTTAACACTTCTTAACAATACTTTAAGTAAAGTTTATCAGAGATTGTTAAAGTTACGTTTTTTTAAAATAAAGTACTTCCAAACAACAGATTTAATTCTGAAGTAATTGAGGTGTGTTGCGTGCGTTTTTCGCTTCTCAAGAAAGCCAGGAATGAGACGATAAAAACTGAAATGGGCCTTCAAAAGTGCCAACGAATGCCTCCATTTTCCTTTCAGAATAAAAAGAAAAAATACAATGCCATCCAGCAATAACCTTTGTACGATCAACCACCAAACCGAAGCTCCCTGAACGTTTTTTAGGATGGCCAATAAAGTGTTTCGGAAGTTGTAGAATGTCTTGGTGGGATCCTGGGAGTTGAGGGTCGCACCACCCAGGTGAAACACAGTGGAATCACCTATATATTTTATTGTTCCGCCAGCCGAATTCAATCGCCAGCAAAGATCGATCTCCTCCTGGTGTGCGAAGAAATCTTCATCCAAGGCACCTGCATCCCAAAAGGTATCCTTCCGAACAAATAAACATGCACCACTTGCCCAAAATATGGTTACTATATCATCGTATTGCCCTTGATCCTGTTCAATGGTATTGAAGATTCTCCCTCGGCAATAAGGATATCCCAGGCGATCGATAAATCCACCCGCAGCTCCTGCATATTCGAAGAAGTCTCTGTTTTTGTAGTCCAAAATTTTTGGTTGGGCAGCAACCAGTTCATGATCCTTGGAAAACTGATCGACTACCGGTGTCAACCAATTCTCGGTAACTTCAACGTCGTTATTCAGGAGCACAAAAATATCTTCTGTTAGGCCCGAAAGAGCATCGTTGTAACCTTTGGCATATCCTCCATTTACTTTATTCTGAATAATTCGGACCGTAGGAAAATTTTGCTTCACATAGTCTACACTATTATCGGTTGAGGCATTGTCGGCCAGATAGACGTTCGCTTCCGAAGAAAAACGAACAACCGACGGCAGGAATTGCTCAAGCAAGGATCTTCCATTCCAATTCAGGATAACAACAGCGGTGTTCACAACAGCAAAGAAAAGAATTTTTAACCAGTAAGATCGTCCTTATTTAAAGGTAAGTTGTGTGGTTACTTATTTAAAATTGGGATATCTTCCAGGAACACGTAGCGTTCATTTTCATAATCCATCCTGCAAAAAAAATGTTCCAGTCCATTGGTCACCATGAGGTATTGGGCTTCGACAGCCAGATTGTAGCGAGCGATTTGATCGAAGGTCTCCTGGGTGATCGAGACCGAGGGAGCCTTGCATTCAACGATGAGGAAGATACTTCCGTCATTACGAAACACAACGATATCATACCGTTTAGAGGTATTATGTAGCTTAAAAAGCTTTTCAACATTGATAAGGGCGGGAGAATACTGCTTTTGCTGAAGTAGAAATTGCAGGGTGTGTTGACGCACCCATTCTTCCGGGGTAAGCACGAGGAATTTTTTTCGAATCACATCAAAGATCCATCGTTTGTTTTCGCTATTTTTGATGCGGAAGCTATAGTCCGGAAAATTCAGTTTCAGCATGAGACAAAGAAACAGTTTCCCGTTCAAAAATCATAATTCATCCCTAATAGAAAGTGTCATAATCCATGGCTTTGGACCAAGTAAAAAAGATCATTACCGAGATAAAGAACGGATCGATCTCACCGATTTATTTTTTGATGGGGGAGGAGGCCTATTATATTGATGGTATCACTCAATTCATTGAAAATAATTTACTCTCAGAAGAAGAAAAAGGATTCAATCAAATAGTGCTTTACGGCAGGGATGTTTCTATCGAGGATATTATTGGTCACGCGAAACGATACCCAATGATGGCCGAACGCCAGGTTGTTATTGTCAAAGAGGCGCAGGATCTTTCACGAACCATCGAAAATTTACTTAGTTATGCCGAAAATCCCCAGCCATCTACCGTGCTGGTGATCTGTTACAAGTATAAAAAACTTGACGCCAGGAAGAAGCTTAGTAAAGTGCTCAAACAAAATGCAGTATTGTTTGAAAGTAAAAAGTTATATGAGAACCAGGTGCCAGATTGGATCCGCCGGGTAATGTCTGGGAAGGGCTATACTATTACACCAAAAGCGGCCCAGATGCTCACAGAATTCCTGGGTAATGATCTTGGGAAGGTGAACAATGAATTGGAAAAGCTCCAGCTTATAATCAAGCCAGGCGAGGAGATCACTCCTCAAATCGTGGAGGAGAACATTGGGATTAGCAAGGATTTCAATAATTTCGAGTTGCAAAATGCCATTGGAGTAAAAGATGTAAAGAAAGCCTTTGGAATTGTGCAGTACTTTGCCCAAAACCCTAAAAATCATCCCTTGGTCATGACTGTGGCGCTGCTGTACAATTTCTTTTCAAAATTGCTGAAATATCATGCCTTGACCGACAAGTCCCTGGCTCCAAAAGCCCTGGGTGTGAATCCTTATTTTATAAAAGATTACCAAGTAGCGGCCCGCAACTACCCTATGAAGAAGGTGAGTTCGATCGTATCTTCCATACGCGAGGTGGACATGAAAAGCAAGGGCGTAGGTGCTGCCAACCTTCCCCAGGGAGATTTGCTTAAGGAGTTGCTAGTGAAAATCTTCAACTAAGACAATAATTACCTTTTGTCCAGGGAGAATCTTCCTGCTCCCATTATGCTAATTGCAAGAAATCCCACCATATAAAGCAGGGCCATTTCTTTGTCCTCGAGTGAGTCGTTAGCATGTACTACGAAAGCCGCCACTGCCATGGCGATCACCGGAAAGATAGCGGCAATTCTGGTTTTTAATCCTATGATGATGAGAACGGGAGCGATGAATTCGGCAATAATCACCAGGATGGAACTCAGTAGTCCGCCTAATCCAATTGGATCACCTCCAACTTCGGTGTTTCCATTGACAAAGTCTAGAAATTTACCTATTCCATGTCCGAGGAAGAGCGCTGAGATTCCAACACGCAGTATCAACAACCCTAAGTCTTTATTCCGTTTCATCGAGTCTTATTTTGGGGAATTTTGTGGCTCAAGATACTTATTTTTACTGAAAGGAATCCTTTAATAATACCTGCTTCTTAGATGGCTTTGCGTAAGTGGTTAATAACCACAAACCTTATGAAAACTTAATGATATCCTACTTGACAAGAGCTATGTTGGCTGTATATTTATTCTCAGTTCAAACCGTAAACATCGCTTTGCTTTCAGAAGAATTAGGCATTGATTAATTTTGCGAATATTTCAAACTTGACAGGTTGTTGCCCCCACTTTTTTAAAGGTTGGTTTTTTATTTTCATCGTACTTTTGTAACTCATATTTTTCCTATGAGTAGATTAAAAGCCTGGGTAGCAGCCGCACGCCTTCGCACCTTGCCTCTTTCGGTATCCGGAGTTATTGTTGGATCATCACTGGGATTGAAATATCTTTTTGAACAATGTTCAGAATCTATGTTTCATCCAGATCCTCATTGCCCTGATTCATCGAATATACTTATGTCCACCATCTTTTGGCTTGCTGTATGCACGACCATTGGATTCCAGGTGCTCTCCAATTTCGCCAATGATTATGGCGATGGGGTGAAGGGGACCGATCTTGCAAGGGAAGGGGAGAGACGCATGGTTGCTTCGGGCATGATTTCTCCAAAGGCAATGAAGTTGGGTATGGTCATTACGGCAGCGCTCACCCTGTTTTTGGCGAGCGTTCTAATTTTTATGGCCTTCGGAAATGAACGATTTTGGCTGGCATTTATTTTTTTCAATCTTGCGATCGCCGCCGTGATTGCCGCCATCAAGTATACCGTGGGATCCAATGCATACGGTTATTCAGGTAAGGGAGACATCTTTGTTTTTTTATTCTTTGGAATGTTGAGTGTGTTGGGAAGTTATTTCCTTTTTACAAAATCACTGCATTGGGAATTAGTGCTGCCAGCTTCAACTGTTGGGTTGTTCAGCGCGGCTGTCCTCAACTTAAATAATATGCGCGACATTGATAGCGATGCCGCCTCCGGCAAAAATACCCTGGTGGTTAAATTGGGAATTAAAAAAGCGAAAGTGTATCATTACACTCTTGTATTCTTCGGAATAGCCTCGGCGCTTATCTACACGTGGCTAAATTACGAGAGGCCACTGCAATTCGTCTATAGTATAGCCTTCATTCCCTTGCTGGTGAATTTGATTAAAGTATATAACAATAAAGATTCTCGCGCCCTGGATTCAGAATTAAAAAAAGTAGCTCTAAGCACATTTGCATTTGCGATACTATTTAGTTGGTTGCATTGAGAATCTAAGGAATTTGTGATCAAATCTCCGTAAATTTGAAAGACAATTCAATACAATTATTATGAAGATCACCTTCTACGGTCAGAATAGTTTGGGAATCGAAGTTTCGGGAAAGAACCTCATTATCGATCCCTTTATAAGTAGCAATCCGCTATCCAAGGATACGATCGATATACGTTCGTTAAAAGCAGACTATATCCTGCTCACGCATGCACATCAGGATCATGTGCTCGATGCCGAGGCCATTGCCAGGAACACCGGCGCTAAAATCGTTTCCAATTATGAGATCGCCATGCACTATCAGGGTATGGGATTTGACGTGCACCCCATGAACCATGGCGGGAGCTGGGAGTTTGACTTCGGAAGAGTAAAATATGTAAATGCGATTCATACCAGCACCTTTGCAGATGGCACCGACGGCGGATTTCCCGGCGGATTTGTGATCGAAGGGGAGCATAAAAATATTTATATAGCCGGCGATACGGCATTGACCATGGACATGAAACTCATTCCTATGTGGACCAAACTAGATCTGGCTATCCTACCCATTGGAGATAATTTTACCATGGGAGTGGAAGATGCGATCCTTGCCAGCGATTTCGTACAATGTGATAAAGTTTTGGGAGTACATTACGACACCTTTGGGTATATCGAAATTGATAAGGAAATGGCGAAAAAGAAATTCTTCGACGCCGGCAAAGATCTTATGCTACTTGGAATTGGAGAGTCCCTCGAATTATAGCAAGTTCAAAGTCAGCATCAAATCAACCATCTAAGAATCTAATTAGCCTATAATCTAACATGCTAACAGCTACTATCAAAAAACACCTCCTACAGTTTAAACAGCCTGCGGGAACCTCCCGGGGTGTACTACAAACAAAAGAGGTTTATTATTTGATGCTCGGCGATGGAGGTAGAAGCGGCATAGGGGAGTGTGGTCTATTACGCGGATTAAGCGTGGATGATCGTCCCGACTATGAAGAGAGACTTGCCTGGACCTGCAAGAATATACAGATGGGAGAGCAAGTGCTCTACGATGCGTTAGCGGAGTTTCCATCTATACAAATTGGGGTAGAAACTGCGTTCAGGTCTTTGGCAGCACAAGATCCCTTTCAGCTGTTTCCGTCTCAATTCACGCGAGGACACGACAGCATACCTATCAATGGTCTTATTTGGATGGGGGACCGTGATTTCATGAATCGTCAGATAAAGGAAAAGCTTAAGGCAGGATTCACATGTATAAAAATGAAGATTGGGGCGATCGATTTTGAGACCGAACTCGATCTGTTGCGTTCAATTCGAAAGGAATATTCAGCCAGTGAGATTGAATTACGAGTGGATGCCAACGGCGCCTTCAACAACGGGGAAGCACTGGAGAAGTTGGAGCTTCTTTCGCAGCTGCAATTACATTCCATCGAACAACCCATACAACCAGGCCAATGGCAGGAGATGGCAGAACTGTGCGAGCGATCTCCACTCCCAATCGCTTTGGATGAAGAGCTAATTGGTGTTTTCTCTTCAGAGGATAAAGAGAGACTCATAAAAACCATCCAACCCCAATTTATCATTTTGAAACCCAGTTTCATCGGTGGGTTTCGGGGGAGCGATTCCTGGATCGAAATTGCCGAAAATAAAGATGTGGGATGGTGGATAACATCGGCCCTGGAAAGCAATATAGGTTTAAATGCTATTTCGCAATTTACCTACACAAAAAATAGTAAATTGCCGCAAGGATTGGGCACCGGCAGTTTGTACTCCAATAATATAGAAGGTCCGCTGGTGGTGCGTAACGGTCGATTGGAATATGATACTAATAGGTCGTGGGATTTTAAATTTACAATATGAATTACATTCAACAGGCCTACAAAGGGCAAAACAATATCTGGATCTTCATACTCACGACCCTGCTGGTTTCCGGACTATTTATCATCAACTTGATCTTCTTTTTCTTTTTTGGAGATGAGATCGATATTATGGAAGAACAGCAGAAACTTCTTGAACTTGTGCCAAGTAAGAATTTTTGGCTGGCCGTCAACTTATTGGTCTTTGTTCCCTTGCTTGCCTTGCTTTTTATACTGGTTCGCTATGCGCACAAACGCAGTATCATGTCGCTTACAACAATCCGGGAAAAAGTGGACTGGGGTAGGATCTTCTTTGCCTTTGCCCTCATTGCTATCATCACCATCGCTTCTTTTGGATTGTCCTACTATATGGACCCATCGGAGATCGAATTGCAGTTCGATGCTGGGAAATTTGCCGTATTAATCATCGTGAGTCTATTGCTGTTCCCGGTCCAAATAGGACTCGAGGAATACCTTTTTAGAGGATATCTCATGCAACAATTGGGTATCATGGTGAAAAATAAATGGTTCCCATTGTTGGTTACATCAGTTTTCTTTGGAATCTTTCATGGCGCGAATCCTGAAGTGGGAGAGATGGGCCCCGTGATCATGGTATTCTATATAGGCACTGGTTTATTACTAGGAATCATGACCTTGATGGACAATGGGTTGGAATTGGCACTGGGATTTCATTTCGGAAATAATTTTTTAGCGGCAACACTGGTCACCGCAGAATGGTCGGCTCTTCAAACCGATGCCATTTTTATATATACTGGTGAGGCTACACAAAATACGATCATGGAGATCGTGATGCCTGCTTTTATTGTTTATCCTATTATTCTTATGATCCTGGCCTGGAAATATAAATGGACGAACTGGAAGGAGAAGTTGTTTGGAATAGTTGAGGTACCACAAGAAGCGGTACCCCTTGT
>JABDNM010000073.1 GCA_013043825.1 Flavobacteriaceae bacterium | reverse complement strand
CGCCTGTACCACACGTTCTTCAACCTTAGAGACCATTTCTTTTTCAACCGGTATCTCTTCAGATTCAACCGGTATCTCTTCAGAAATTTCAACAGTGGCCTCTGCGCCTGCAGGCAGTTCGCCGTTGGTTTCGATCACGGCCAGCGTTTCTCCTACCTTTACGACATCGTCTACTTTAAAAAGGACTTCTACCAGGGTACCATCCACTTCGGAGGGTACTTCGCTATCCACTTTATCGGTAGCGATCTCCAAAACAGCCTCATCGGCTTCAATAGGGTCTCCCACATTCTTGAGCCAATTGGTTATGGTGGCTTCCGCCACACTTTCACCCATTTTTGGTAGTTTCAGTTCAAATCTTGCCATGATCTCGAGCCGACTTAGTTTTAATTCTGAATTATATGAAGTGCAAAATTACTAAAATTTACACTGAAGTATTGTACAATTCTTAATTGAATCTCCATTTGAGCTTAATTAATTGCGAATTTCACAATTATAGCTCCAAAACTGTACCTTTTTGATCGCTCTGGTCGCTGCCAATCACAAAGTTACATCCTGGGGGCTTAATACGAAAACTGTTTTGCTTGTTTTTGCGTTGGTGCATCACCGAGAGAATTTGCCCGTAGGTTACATAATCGGCATCAAAAACACACAACGAGTGGGTAAAAAGTGCATTTTCCAGTTGGGTTTTGGACACCGAACGCACCGGCAAATCTCCAAACTTATGGGAGAGTTGTTTCATAAGCGGAATGCTTTCGGTAAATACCAGGACTTCTTTGATCTTTGGTCTGTATTTGTTTTGCCTTCGCCCCTGGGGTTTGAAAAATTTTGCCAGACCTACTCCAACCGAAACGAGGCTTTTCAGCAGAAAATTCGGTTTGAAGTGTTTCTTGTAAAAGATCTTCATCGCGCCATAGAATCTGTTCATATAGGCCTGGTCCCGAGAAGTACTTTCGCCTTTGTAATGCAACAGGGGTAACTTTCCGTAGTAATGATTTTTATAGCCTGTCTTGATCAATTTATATGAAAGATCGATATCTTCTCCATACATAAAGTAATCTTCGTCGAATCCTCCTACCTGCTCATAGACAGATCGCTTCAGAAGCATAAATGCACCCACCAGGACCTCTACTTCACCTACCTCATCGGGCTGGAGGTGTCGTGCATAATAACCGTTCTTTCCCTTGGAAAATCCCAATAATTTCAAAAGTGAACGCTGAGGTGTTGGAAAATTTCGTTTGCTTTCCGGTAGAAAACAACCTCTGCCGTCAATCAAATGGACACCGAGCGCACCCAGATTGGTTTTAGCTTCAGCAATTGGAAGGAGGACTCGAAAGGTATTTTCAGCGATCGCAGTATCTGGATTCAGAATACATACATACTCTCCCTGTGCTACCTCAACTGCCTGGTTGTTGGCCTTGCTAAACCCAACATTCTCTTTATTCTCGATCAACCGAAGGTGTGGGAATTTTTCCCGAACCATGGCACAGCTTCCATCGCTCGAATTGTTATCGATCACGATGATCTCTGAGCGAATATTTTCAAGAGCCCGCTCCACACTTACAATACATTGCTCCAGGAAAAACCGGACATTGTAGTTGAGAATGATGACTGATAGCTTCAAATTCTAAGTAGATTTTAAAGAAGATTCGAAGGGAATTCGATTGAGAATGCTGCGTCCCAGAGTAACCTCATCTGCATACTCTAATTCATCGCCAACCGATATCCCTCTGGCGATGGTGGTGGTGGTAATGTTATGACCCTCGATCTGCTTAAAGATATAGAAATTGGTCGTATCGCCCTCAAGGGTTGAGCTGAGTGCGAAAATGAGTTCACGAACTTCTCCACTTTTCACTTTTTCTACCAGGGAAGGAATATTCAAATCGCCCGGCCCAATCCCGTCCATCGGCGAGATCTTCCCGTTGAGCACATGGTATTGTCCTTTGAATTGGCTTGTATTCTCAATGGCCATCACGTCACGGATGTCTTCTACAACGCACACCAAACCTCCATCCCTGTTGGGATTGGCACAGATCTCACATAACTCGGAATCGGAAATGTTATGGCATCGACGGCAAAAATTGATCTCCTCCCGCATTTTTTGAAGGCTCTGGGACAGCTGCAGCGTTTGGGATTCGGGTTGACGAAGAAGATGAAGCACCAATCGAAGTGCAGTTCGCTTCCCTATTCCAGGCAATTGCGACATTTCGTTGACCGCGTTCTCCAATAATTTAGATGAAAAATCCATACAGCAATTCTTGCGGGCAAGATAAAAAAAATGCTCCAGATACTGTAGGAGTTATCTCAAGCATTTCTTCGGAAATTTATCGTGATTTATTCCTTGATTATTCGCTTCGTAAATGTTCCTTCCGAACAACCAATTCTTACAAAATATATACCTGATGAAAATTTTGAAATATCAAGAACCATTTCATTTTCGACCTGTTTATTGGCGAGATACGACACCAATTTACCAGATGTATCAAACAACCTAATATCCACAACCATAGGATTCATTACGCGAATGGTCACAATTCCATTTGACGGGTTTGGATACAAAGATATTACCGGGTTAACGTCGTACTCATCAACACCTAATACACAACCATTGCATTTATCGGAAATCCAGACTCCTCGGCCCAATGTGGCAGCATAGATCTTGTTATTAACATCATTAATCTTGAAGTCTGTGATTCGAATGTTAGGTAAATTATTATTATAACCTACCCATGACTCTCGAGAATTATCTATGTAATATACGGTTCGATTTGTACCAATGTAAAGCGCATCGTTTCCGTTATCATCCCAAACTAAAGCAAATCCTTCGCTGTTTGGTAGGTTTTTTCTGAAGTTTGTCCAGTTATTTCCGCCATTGGAGGAAACATATACCTGGAGACCATCAAAATCGACTCCTGTAACCGCAATCAAATTGGGTTTGGTGGGATGCACCGCAACATCATAGAGCACATTGAGAGAAACTGGATAAGATAAAAGATTACCGGACCAGGTGGTCCCACCATTTGTTGTTCTATATAACCTATCATTGCCAGCGGCGACATAAATTCTTTGATTATCCGTTGGTGCAACCTCCACATGTTTAATGGTTCCTGAAAAATCGGAAGAAATAGCAGACCACGAACTTCCTTTGTTTGTGGATTTATAAAGAGAGGAACTTCCAAGGTATATGGTGTTGGGGTTCACTGGATCTTGGGTAAGTCCTGTGCTGTAGTATTGTCCAGGTAAGCCCAGTTGCAATATAGAATTTCCACGATCTTCGGTTCTAAATAATTCCCATTCCAGGAAAGTCGATCCCAGGTTATAGGTCATCCCGTAGTTAGTATCAAAATCATTAAAATCATTCAACACTTTTCTTGTATTTCCGCCTATCCAATTTGTCCATCCGTTAACATCATCATAAATAGTGGATCCATTGTCCCAGGTTCCAATAATGAGCTTATGATCATTGGACGGAGCAACATCCAAGGAACTAACTACACTAAGTCCCATGTTATTATTCGACTCCACGTAGTAGTCCACATTTAAGTTCGCAGTATCCTCAGCCTTATAAATCCCTCCATCGCTACATATATATAAAGTGGATCCAATAAAATTCATGTACTCAATATCCCGATGACAATATCCTATGTCCAGGGCTGCTGCCTCCTGCGGACTTGATGCCGAAGTACACACAAACGTATTTCCACCGTCCAATGATCGCCAGGTAAGAATCCCGCTAATATGGACCTCATCCGGGTTGTCCGGGTTTATGGCTATGGACATGTAATCGGGAACTCTGCTGGTTTGATCGTCGGCATTAACGCTGTATCCCAGAAAGTTATTGCTTCCATGGGTGATCGACGTGAATGATAGTCCGCCATCTGTAGATTTAAATAACTTATCATAGATGTTTCTATTACTAACCTGAGAAAGCTTGCTTTGAAGGACATACAAGACCTCCGGGTTATTTTTCGAAATCGCAAACTTTTTATATTCATTGTTAAAACCGGGCAAAATGGACCAGGAGTCACCGCTGTCTGGTGAACGATAAAAATTTCTTCCTGACACAAATATCACCTCTGGATCATCCGGTTTAAATTTTATATCTGTCAAAAAAGAGGAAGTATCAAGAATTCGATTCCAAGTTTCGCCGCCGTCAATGGATTTATAGACTCCATCGTAAGTCTCATAGTCAAGTAATGCAACATACAAAACATCTCCATTGTTCGGATGAACTAATATCTTCTGAATAAAATCGACCGTGGATGGTTGTTGCGGAACTATGTAGCCTAAGTTTTCCCAAGTAGCACCTGCGTCTGAAGAACGAAACAAACCCCGATATATACTTCCAAAATAATAAATGTTTGGATTTGAAGGATCTATAGCAACCGACTCGATTCCTAGATCATTGTCGGTTAAATTATCACTCAAAGGAATCCAGCTATCACCGCCATCCGTTGTTTTCCATACTCCACCAAAATAAGTGCCGATTAATATTGTATTAGGATCATTAGGATCTTCAGCCATACTACTCACCCGTCCATTTCCCGGGCTCCAGCCTTCGGTGGTCGTTACGTTATTGAATGGGCCCAATTCTTCCCAATTACCATTTTGCATCAATCGATTATTCCAAGCTTCATTCTGGACAGCATCAAATGATTGAAAATTGGCGCTGGCATGTTGAAAATTGTATACTAAGCGTCTTATTTGTTCTTCACCTAGTCTCGTGAGGCTTCGTGAGAGATCGTTCTTATTGGTATGTTCCAAATTGGTGTTAACCCCGTCGTTCTTGGCCCCCTTATTTTGTCCGAAAACCAAAGTTGGTAAAACATACATCAGTAAGGCTATTATTAGGAACAATAATTTTTTCATAGCAAGAATTTATTTATTCGACCTTTCCTAAGTT
>JABDNM010000061.1 GCA_013043825.1 Flavobacteriaceae bacterium | reverse complement strand
CTGGTACCCTTTCGTGGTCCTTCATCTTTGGTGACCGTGTATTTTTTGGTGGCCTTCTTGTTGTTTTCATCCACATAGGTCTGCTCAACTTCTATGGGCACGATCTGGTCCTGGAATCGATTCTCTGCTTGGGCTTTCAACGCCTTCATATGGCTGTTGTATGCAAACTCATCCTGATCTTCCCTGGAAACCTTGAACTGGTTGGCTACCGCTTCCGCTGTGTTTCCCATTCCCCAGTAATAGTCTTCATGTCCCGAATTGATAAGGTCGTAATTTAATTCTGGCTTGAATCCGGTCATGGGCACCGAACTCATACTCTCGGAACCGCCTGCAATAATACAGTCTGCCATTCCGGCCTGGATCTTTGCAGTCGCCATAGCAATGGTTTCAACGCCCGAGGAGCAAAACCGATTGACGGTGACTCCTGGAACGTCCACAATATCCAGTCCCATAAGTGATATTAGTCGAGCCATGTTCAGGCCTTGAGATCCTTCCGGCATGGCGTTTCCCACCATCACATCGTCGATACGTTTTTTGTCGAGTTGTGGAAGATCTTTAATCATGTGTTGGATGGTTTCAGCAGCCAATTCATCTGCTCTCGTAAAGCGAAATGCGCCTCTTGGTGCTTTTCCTACGGCTGTTCTGTAACCACTTACTATATATGCTGTTCTCATTCTGTTAATTTCTTAGAGGTTTTCCTTTCTGCAACATATGCTGCAATCGTTCCAATGTTTTGCGTTCGGTACAAAGGCTTAAGAATGCTTCCCGTTCGAGGTCCAGTAAATACTGCTCACTCACCATGGTTGGCTCACTTAAGTCTCCTCCGGCCATCACATAAGCCAGTTTATTGGCAATTTTATGGTCGTGTTCGCTAATGTAATTGCTTGCTTCCATGGAATCGGTACCTACCAGGAACATTCCCAGCGCTTGCTTACCCAGCACTTTTACGTCCTTGCGTCGAATTGGTTTGGTATAACCCATGTCGGCCATCTGGCGGGCTACTGCCTTGGCAGTGGCTATTTGTCGGTCTTTATTAACCACAACGATGTCTTTTCCATGCTGAAGGATTCCTGTATCGTATGCTTCATATGCCGAAGTAGCCACTTTTGCCATTCCTATGGTTAGGAAGTATTCCTGTAACCGATTCAGTTCCACATCATCTTTCTTAAAAGTATCACTGGCACGTAAGGCCATTTCCTTAGAACCTCCTCCACCCGGGATCACTCCAACTCCAAATTCGACCAAACCAATGTAGGTTTCAGCTGCAGCGACTACACGATCGGCATGGAGCGCCATTTCACATCCTCCTCCCAGCGTCATGCCATGCGGTGCAACCACCGTTGGGATAGACGAGTAGCGCAAACGCATACAACTGTCCTGGAAATACTTCACAGCCATGTTCAATTCGTCGTATTCCTGCTCCACAGCCATCATAAATATCATACCAATGTTAGCACCTACCGAGAAATTTGCTCCCTGATTTCCAACCACTAACCCTTCGAAGTTTTCCTCTGCCAGGTCGATGGCCTTGTTTAATCCGGCCAGGACATCTCCTCCAATACTGTTCATTTTGGATTGGAATTCAACATTTAGAATCCCATCTCCCAGGTCTTCAACAACAACCCCGCTATTCTTAAAGACCTCATTGCTTTTTCTAATATTGTCGAGGATAATAAAGGCGTCCTGCCCGGGTTTCTTGATATATTCTTTCTTCGGAATGTCGTAATAGTAGGTAGCACCCTCTTTCACGGTATAGAATGATTCTACGCCGGCTCCCATCATTTCATTGACCCAGGCTGCAGGTTCTTTTCCTAGCGCTTCCATAAGTTCAATGCCTTTTTTAAGACCTATGGCATCCCAAATCTCAAAGGGACCATTCTCCCAGCCAAATCCGGCCTTCATCGCGTCGTCTATCTTATAAAGTTCATCGCTGATCTCCGGAATACGTTTCGAGACATAGGCGAACATGGCTCCAAAGTTCTTGCGGTAAAATTCTCCTGCACGGTCTTTCCCACTTATCAGGATTGGAAATCGATCGATTACTTTATCCACGCTTTTCGTAAGCTCAAGGGTGGGGAAGGACGCTTTCTTACCTGCTCTATATTCCATGGTGTCCAGGTCCAGACCAAGGATCTGACTTTTTCCATCTTCATTTTTCACTTTTTTGTAAAATCCCTGACCACTCTTACTTCCTAACCATTGATTTTCCATCAACGTTTTGATGAAATCGGGTAATTTGAAAAGTTCATGCTCTTCATCTTCGGGACAATTCTCATAAATCCCGTTCGCCACATGGACCAGGGTGTCGAGTCCTACGACGTCCACAGTTCGGAATGTTGCCGACTTTGGACGGCCAATTACCGGACCTGTAAGTTTATCTACCTCTTCAATACTCAGCCCCATATCTTTAACAAGGTGGAAAAGGGCTTGAATTCCGAAGATACCCACTCGGTTTCCAATAAACGCTGGAGTATCCTTGGCTACGACCGAGGTTTTTCCGAGGTATTGCTCACCATATCCATTTAGAAACTCCAAAACTTCAGGCTTGGTTTTTGGTCCAGGAATGATCTCGAATAACTTCAGGTAACGAGGGGGGTTGAAGAAATGCGTTCCGCAGAAATGCGCCTGAAAGTCTGCACTCCGGCCTTCATTCATAAACTTAATAGGAATCCCGGAAGTATTTGAGGTGATCAGGGTACCTGGTGTTCGGTATTTTTCCAGGTTTTCGAATACCTGTTGTTTTATGTCGAGACGTTCCACCACCACTTCGATGATCCAATCGGCTTCAGAAACCTTTGAAATGTCGTCTTCCAGGTTGCCGGTTATGATCCTACTAGCAAATTTCTTATGGTAAAGAGGAGCCGGATTGGATTTTATCGCACTGCTTAGCGCGTCGTTGACGAGTCTATTTCGAACCACCTTATCATCAAGACTTAGTCCTTTCGCCTGCTCGGCTGCATTTAATTCACGGGGAACAATATCGAGCAGTAACACCTCTACGCCAATGTTGGCAAAATGACAGGCAATGCCACTTCCCATGATCCCTGATCCTATAACCGCTATTTTATTTATTCTTCTTTTGGACATACTATGATAAATGTTTTTGAGAGGTGTAAATTTGTTTGTTGTTGATTAGCTCCATCATGGTGCTTGCAACTTTCTTGAATATATTAAGCTCGTCCTCTTTAATATGCTCGCGTACAGATTCATCGAAAGTGAGGACTACTTTCTTTGAGAAGTCCCGCATTTCCTTGCCAAAGGGGGTAAGATGGATGAGCACCCCACGACCGTCTGCCGGGTTGGGCCGCCGCTCGATAAGTCCTTTCTCTTCCATGGTCTTGAGCGTTCGCGACAAACTTGTAGCTTCCATCCCCATTTTAGGCCCTAAGGCGGTTGAAGGAGTGCCTTGCTCCGGATCGATGCTAATCAAAGCAAAACCTGTGGCCATAGTACTTCCTTTTTTTCCGGCCTCTTCATTGTACATTTTCTGGACACTCATCCAGGTAGCCCGAAGGATATAATCGATTGTTTTCTCTTTCAATGCGAAGTAGTTTGAAACTGGAGACAAAGATACAAAAAAATA
>JABDNM010000059.1 GCA_013043825.1 Flavobacteriaceae bacterium | reverse complement strand
CTATGAACATTCTTGATGATTATAGACCCAGTTGAGTTAGCCACAACCATGAAGCCTTGTCCAATAGGTGCAAATCTTCTTTCAAAAGCGGCTCCCATCATACCGGTGGATCCACCTTGATTACCACTATGGTCATAATTAAAGAAAGTGGGTACCGTATACACACCAGGATTTAAGTCATCTGCTTGTGGTCCAGGAATCCAAGTTCCGTAGCCACCTTTATTATCAACATAATAATGAGAGTTAATAGATCGATCCTCGTCCCAATATCTAAAGGAGTCAATTTCTGTATTGTCCGCATCATAAAACACGTCTTTCAAGTCAAGTGCGGAGGGGTATGGGTTTCCGGTCAAGGTAAAATTGTAGGTGTTACCATCAGTAGCAACTACACCTGCTTGTACAGGAACAGTGATGTCTCCGTTATTTGGTCTTCCTCTAAAGTCGTACAATTGGTTTTGTGGGTCTGTAAATGGATCTCCGTGAACCGTAACATCGGTTCCTTTCATAATAAATCCGTATCCAACAGGAACAACATTGCCTGTCCCATTCCAAAGCCATCGTTGCGTTGTGGGATTCCATCGAAAGAACCAACGAGTTGAGACAGTCAATGGACTTGACCATCCGTTATAACCGCTAGTGGTATTTGCTAGTTGAGACTCTGTTAACGATATCGAATCATTTACTCGAGCGATCCCGAAACTTCGATTTCCTGTGGAAGTTGGGTTCCCTACAGGAGACGCCCAGTAATTATAGTCATAGGCATCGGAGTTACTATCCTGGAAAACAGAAATATATCCTGTACCAGAGTTAGCAGAACTCGTAGTTCCCTGGACCAATTGGGCCTGATCACGCAAATAAATGCTGGCTTCGGTCGTGGCATCGTTGGTATTTTCAACTAAATTTATATCCTGTTCCACGAATAATACCTCGTCTTGGACGTAGATGTAGGAATCAGAACTAGTTGTGGTGTTGGGTGTTACGTACAACTGTGCAAAAATGCTGGCTGAAACGAACAACATAGCTAGAGAAAGTAGTAGGTTTTTCATACTTATTATGTTATTAATGAGCTCTCTATGGGGGTAAACAGCTCTCAATTATTAGGTAAAAATAGAATTTTTTTTGATATACACATAATATTGTACGAAATTTCTTCATAATCTTATAGAAAAACATACTTTTTTTTGAGACTATTTTGCTTGCGTATAAATGAATAAATAACGATTAATTTGATGAAATTAGGCGACAAAGTAGAAGTAATTGATGAAGCGGTATCTGGCGTAGTTACTCACCTTAAAGGTAATTATGTATATATTGAAACAGAAGATGGGTTCGAACTTGAGTACACCGCGAATGAACTGGTTAAAATCGACGATTTACTGACCGAAAAAAAATCCGAAAATTTTGAAATCACTTCCGTCCTTGCCGAAAAAGAAGAAAAACGGCCCAAAAAAGCTCAAAAACGGACTTCCAGACGTAAAAAATCACCACCCATGGAGGTGGATCTGCACATTCAGCAGCTAGTGAAGCACTATAAACGGTTGAGTAATCACGAAATTCTTACGCTTCAGCTGGATACGGCCCAAAGGCAATTGCGGTTCGCGATCGATAAGCGAATCCAGCGAATCGTTTTTATTCACGGCATAGGGGAAGGTGTCCTGAGAGCAGAATTGGAGTTTTTACTGAATCGATACGAAAATCTCAAGTTTTACGATGCCGATTATCAAAAATACGGCCAGGGAGCCCTCGAAGTTTACCTATTCCAACAAAAATGATCAATTACTTGGAAAAGCGGGTGTAACTAAGATATTTCCAGTAAGAATCGACTCAATCATGCCCATGTCCAGTGTTTCCCGAGTAATTTGCTCTTCTCCATTTATCAGTATCAAGTTAGATAAGACCAGATCAATATCGCTGTCGAAATTGTAATTGTGCTCCCTAAATTCGTCAATTATCACCTCGTTTGCTATCACCGAATTCAAGTAGTCGGGCCCTTCACCGGGATCTGTGATAATTGTCGTAGGGTCCAAAGTGCCATCGGCCTCATAACGTGTTAAAACCCCATCACCATCGTCATCTGTATCCAGGTAATCGGGTATTTTGTCCCCATCTGTGTCTAATGGATTGGTTAATGGATCATTGTCGCCGTCGAGATTTTCAGTGTCTAGTTCCAGGATTGTAGGCACATTGTCACCGTCATCATCGAAGTCGAAAAAGTTAGCCAGCCCATCACCGTCCGGGTCGCCAGAACCCTCTTGTTCACGAGATAAACCATCGGCATCATCCCTTTCAGTGGTTGTGATAAGTGTAGACGTGCCGGACTGTGCCACGTATTCGATCGTAACAACAGGTTGAGTAGGGGGTACTTGATTGCAAAAGTAATCACTGCTTACCGCACCGTCGAAAACGCGGTAGTTAACAAAATTGCTCGAGCCATCCAGCGTACTTACCAGTGTATCACTCACCATAAACAACTCGGCAGAAGTCCCTAACCGCAAGGAGATACTCTCAGAACCCCCGTCATTAATCTTAAAGAACAAGTAACCTCCACTGCTACCACAGGATTGTAAATTCACCGAGTTGAAATTGAAGGTTGTAACAATAACGTCGCCATCATTGCAGGTGGTAAGTGAAGCGATAAGTACGAGTAATAAAAGTTTCTTCATGGATGCATGGAGCATTTTCAAAGCAAAGTAACACAATAATTCAAAACAAAATGTCGCCTAGTTATTATAATGTGTATTTTTGCATTTCTACTCAACCAAAAGTTCGGAATTAGCCGAGATGAAGAAAATATATTTCGATAGTGCAGCAACTACTAAATTGCGAAATGAAGTCATCTATTGCATGGCCGACGCATTAAAAACTGAATACGGAAATCCTTCATCTACACATTCTTATGGTAGATCATCTAAATCATTACTTGAAAATAGTAGAAAGGAAATAGCCAAGCATTTCAATATCTCCGCTTCCGAAATTATTTTTACTTCCGGTGGTACCGAAGCCGATAACCTGGTACTGAATAGTTGTGTGCGTGATCTGGGTGTTAAAAGGATCATCTCCAGTAAGATAGAACATCACGCTGTGCTTCATACTCTGCGTGAACTAGAACGTTGTCACGATGTTAAATTAGAATTCGTCCATCTTGATCAATGCGGTTTCGTAGACTTTGATCATCTTGAAACGCTCTTGAAGTCGAATGGAGAGAAGACCCTGGTGAGCCTGATGCATGTAAATAACGAAATTGGGAATATGCTGGATCTCAAAAAAGCCGCCGAACTTTCGAAAGCTCATGGCGCCTTGTTTCATAGTGATACGGTGCAATCTGTCGGGCACTGGGAACTGGATCTATCTGAGATCCCTCTTGACTTTGCGGCTGTCGCGGCCCATAAGTTCCATGGACCCAAGGGGGTGGGGTTCGCTTTTATCAGAAAAAACACTGGTTTAAAACCACTTATCTTCGGTGGGGCACAGGAGCGTGGGCTCCGAGCAGGTACCGAGCCGGTTTATGCAATTGCAGGGATGACTGAAGCCCTCAAGATTGCCTATCAGAACCTCGATAAGGAACGGGCCTATATCACCGAATTGAAGGATTATTTCAAGTCCAGACTAACCAAACAAATAAGCGGCGTGACCTTCAATGGGGGGTGTGATGATAATTCCCGGAGCACGTATACCCTCATCAATGTCTGTCTTCCAGTTTCCAAAGAAAAAGGGATGATGTTGCTTTTTCAAATGGATTTAAAAGGAATTGCCTGTTCCCAGGGAAGTGCCTGCCAAAGTGGTAGTTCACAGGGTTCTCACGTGCTTAACGAATTACTTTCCGAAGAACAAAAACAACAGCCGTCACTGCGTTTTTCCTTCTCTAGTTTCAATACGAAAGAAGAAGTGGATTATGTAATTGATGTACTTACTGAATTTGTTGAAAGCTGAATTCGGTTAAAATCGCGTTGTGATCCGAACGTTGAAAACTCGTGGAGTAAGGAAGTTCGGTATGGCAAACTGTTGTTGAGTGTCCACGTCTCTTACGAACGTACTGGTAATGGAGTTTCTAACGTCGAAGATATTGAAGATCTCCGCTCCAATTGTCAATTCCTTGAAATGTTTAAAGAATCCACTGTCTTTTTGCTTGTCCGGTCCAACCAACACGTAGTTGGTACCAATATCTACCCTGCGATAATCCCTCAACCTGGTTTGAAAGTTGTAGGGATCGGCAAAATTAGGCGAACCACCCGGCAATCCGGTGTTATACGTGAGGTTCAGGTATAGCTTAAGATCGGGGATCACCTTAACATAATCCTGGAATAGCACCCCTACTTTAAGCCGTTGATCTGTGGGTCTGAAGATATATCCCCTATCATCCTGGTTCTCTTCAGTTTTCAAATAACCTATACTAACCCAACTTTCGGTGCCCGGAACAAATTCGCCGGCAAGCCGTACATCCACCCCGTAGGCATAGGCTACAGCATCGTTATTAGCCCTGTAACGGATTCGAACATTCTCCAGGGTATAGGTGTTCACATCGGTAATATCCTTATAATAAACCTCGCTGTTCAGCGTAAACGGTCGTTTCCAAAGATTGAAGCTATAATCATTTCCGAAGACTATGTGCACAGACTGCTGGGCCTTTACGGTTGGAATAACCGTACCGGTTCTGTCTCTCAGCTCGCGATAAAAAGGAGGTTGGTGATAAAACCCACCCGACAGTCGAAATAACATATCCATATCCCAATCGGGCTTCAAACTCACCTGCGCCCTAGGGCTAAAAACGGTTTGATTGTTGGATTTAATATTGTTTCCTCCTACGGTCCAATTATGCACCCGAACCCCGGCATTAAGCCACAGATCACTATTTCCGGCGGTCGTTCGCTTACTCCATTGCGCATATCCCGACATTCTGTCTATAGTTACCCTGTTGGTAGCTCTAATCTTGGAAAATGGCTCTATGGGAGCCGTAAATGGGTCGTAAGGCTGGTTATTGATGAAATCGGCCAGTGGCGGACGTATCGAAAAGCCTGCCGAATCTATGATCTCGAATTCCTGTACCCTATCTCGAATATCCTCATGGGTATATTTTATGCCGTACTCGATGTTGCTGTCCTCGATATCGATACCACCTTTATGCTCGGCGTTGATGATAAGGGCATCCAGGTCGTTACGAGCGTGCGTGAATTGAGCCCCAATTCCTTCAGTGAATTCAACTTCGCCCAGATCCTCGTCTCCAATGCTGGTATTGGGAGTCCCTAAGCGGTATTCGGCCAGTATGTCGTAGTGCTCCTGTTCTTGTGTTTGATAGACCGAGGCGATGAATTTAGCCGTATAGTTATCCGATACTTCGTAGCTTGCTTTCAGCGCACCAAAATAGGTATCGTACCGATCTTTTTCCTGTCCTTCATAGAATATGAGAAGGGCAATTGGGTCTGCCAGCGTACCAAAATTGGTTTGTCGTACCAGTGGTTGATAGGTATAATCGTTGATGGCAAGATTTCCAAGAAAACCCAGTTCGAGTTTATTACTCACTTTGTAGGTCAAGTAAGCCTGGGCATCGGCAAATACAGGGAAAAAGTCTACTTCGGTTTGTTTTGAATTAACAAACAGGCTATTATCCCTGTAACGAAGTCCTACTAAGCCCGTTAGCCGACCATTTTTAGAAATTCCACCCACCGAAACATTTGCACCCAGCAGGGAAAGATCTGCCGAAGCCTCAAATCCAGTTGGTTTTCGGTACGTAATATCCAGAACCGACGACAGTTTGTCTCCGTATTTTGCCTGAAAACCACCAGATGAGAAATCCACAGAACGTGTAAGATCGCTATTAACAAAGCTCAACCCTTCCTGTTGTCCGCTTCTAACCAGAAACGGGCGATACACCTCGATCTCATTGACGTACACCAGGTTTTCATCGAAATTACCTCCCCGAACGCTATATTGTGTGCTAAGTTCATCGTTGATGAAGACGCCTGGTAAAGAATTAAGTAAGCTGGTAACCCCTGAATTTGCCGAAGGGATCTTGCGAATAGCCTCCGGACTGATGGGTGTAAGACCTTCTACTCGTTTTCTCCTTTTGGCATCGACAACCACTACGCCAATTTCTTCCACATCAACCTTCATTCTTGGGTTGAACTCGTAATCCTCATTAGGTTTTAAGGTGAGTGTTAGTTGAACATTCTTTAATCCTTGGTATG
This sequence comes from Flavobacteriaceae bacterium, assembly GCA_013043825.1. GTDB lineage: Bacteria > Bacteroidota > Bacteroidia > Flavobacteriales > Flavobacteriaceae > Aureisphaera. The sequence continues at coordinate 2,759 of JABDNM010000059.1, read as the reverse complement.
AAAAAACTAATACCACACTTTCATTAGCTGGAATTTCCAACACATAGGAGCCGTCCAGGTTTGAAATTCCTCCATCACTTCCGAAAGCGATCGACACCCCCGATAGCGGGTTATCTTGCTCGTCGAGTATAACTCCTCGAACGGTTGCCGTTTGGGCGGTAAGGTATCCTGAAATGAAAATGAATAGTAATAGCGGAAGTAAAAAGGTAGTTTTCAAACGCAAATGTTAGAGTGGTTTACGGTAAAAGGTTGCCTCAAATGTAGCACTATTTCCCACATTATCTACAACAATCACCTTCAAATTCTGTTCCGTCTCAGCGATGATATCGTCGTCGAAATCATAGACTAAAACGTCTTTTTTGTAATCATATTCTGTGAGGATGAATTTTCCATTTATGGTCGCCCGGTAAGAACTTACCCCGCTTATCTCGTCCTCTATCTTCAGCTCCAGCGTTTCATTTTTACTGATCCATTTTCCGTCTTGAAAATTGACAGGTGTGATCTCCGGAGGTGTTGTATCCCTGGCCAGAACATAAGTTCCAAACGTTCTGGTCCTGGCCGTAAGCTTCGATCCATCACGATAGGTCGTATAGTAGGAGGGAGATCCTTTGTAACGTTTTCGCCCTATATAAAGGCTTCTCCTATCTTCCTTTGTATAATTTGATACGTCAAGGCTAATAGTAATATTCTTGTGTAAAGGCACCACATCATCGTGAAGATGTAAAGTATCGCCAGCAGATTCGATTTGCAAATAGGTATCCTCATAAAGGCTGCCTGAAGGAATGTAAACGCCGAATTTTCCTTTGGTGATCGAATTACCCTGGTCTGCATAAACATAATCGATGCTCTCACCTTTTAATTTCTGATCGGTTATTTCACTTTTCTTTCCGTTAATAGGAACGGTAACTTTCACTGTGTTTCCTCGAAAATCTTTGATCTCTATTGTGTAAACCGAATCAAATCGATCTTCAATTTCTATGAAGCCATTGTTGACGTCCTGGGTGATAACACTTAGTGGATTGTTCGATTCCCTGAACAACTTTTGGACCCGTGACTTATGATTTTTATAATAGGCATAATCAATAAAACGATTGAGGTAGCGGGTTTCAGCAAACGAAAATTTATCGAATCGTGCCTTAAAAATTTCCGAACCATTGAAAGAGGCAACCATGGTATAAACACCGTTCTTGTTGGAAGCACCATCGTGTTGATCATTGGTTGAAACGCCAAATCCTATCTTCCCGAAAGCTTCTGTATTCTCTGCTCTGTAAGACCCATCTTTCTGTTTAATAATACGAAGTTTTACCGGGTTTTGAGACCCGTTTACCTGTGCATCGGGACCTTGGGGATAAGCGATTATTGTGTTAACGATTGGGTCCCGACTATCTGGAATATCGATTCCAAAGAGCATTGGGTTCATGGGTCTTGAAGAGGCGTCGCGAATCTCAAAATGTAAGTGAGGCCCGCCGCTGCTTCCGCTGTTACCAGTATAACCAATGATTTCTCCTTTTTGTACAGAAAGCACTCCGGGCTCCGGAAATAATTCTATTTCATAGGTTTCTTTTTCGTACTGGTGTTTTTTTACATACTCCTGAATGGCGCCTGCATACTTTTGAAGATGAGCATATACCGTATGGTAACCATTCGGGTGCCGCAGGTAAAGTGCTTTTCCGTAACCGTAGTGGCCCACTTTTATGCGTCTCACCTCACCATCGGCTGGCGCATAGATAGGGAGTCCCCTTTGTTGTTGTGTTTTGATATCCAGGCCACTGTGGAAATGGTTGCTGCGAAGCTCCCCGAAATTACCCGAAAGGATCAAGCGAATGTCTAAGGGGCTACTGAAATAATCGACCGGAAGGTCTTGCTGAGCAATTAGTTGAAATCCGCATAACAGGAGCGATAGAAATAGTTTCTTCATCTTAAAAAGGAAATCCGCTATAGAATAATGGAGAGTTTCAACAATTATTGTCGAACACCATCAATATTACAAAAAAATACCTAAAACTGTTGGCTTATTTGGCCCACAATGTTAACTTTGTGTTGTAAGTATTGAATCGCTTAGTGCATGGCTAATCTTTCAGAAACCGTTGATTCACTAGAGAACAGAATTAGTAAGCTGCTTCATAAATTTGATAAGTTGAAGCGCAAGAATCGAGGTCTGGAAGAAGAGTTAGACACAATGAACGCACAAAAAGCAAAAGCACAAGTCGAATTGGACGAGTGTCGCGAGAAGTGCAGATCGTTGAAGCTGGCGAATTCTATGCTTGGCAGCGACCAACATAAACGAGAGACTAAACTCAAAATAAATGCTTTAGTTCGGGAAATTGACCAATGTATTAGTCAGCTTTCCGATTGAAATAAGATCCATGTCGAATCCGTTAAAGATCAAACTATCTATTGCAGACCGGGTATATCCATTAACTATAGATCCCGGACAAGAAGAGGGGTTGCGAAAAGCAACCAAGAAGATTGAAGAAATGATCAAACGATTTGAAAAAAGCTATGCCGTAAGGGATAAGCAAGATGTACTGGCGATGTGTGCCTTGCAATTTGCCGCTCAGGTGGAGCAAAAAGGGATCGATAGCCAAAATGATCAGGTGCAAATTGAGAAGAAGCTGGAAGCTTTGAATCAGTTGCTTCAAGATCATCTGGCATAACGTTCTTTTAAATAAATAAGGTACTGCCTACATTAATATTATTTTTGGTAAACTCAACACGAATTCTTTAAAAAGGGTGAGTTGAAGTTGTAAAAGCGAGCC
>JABDNM010000053.1 GCA_013043825.1 Flavobacteriaceae bacterium | reverse complement strand
AGAAATTGATCGAAAAAGCCGATAAAGTGCTTATAGACGCACCTTGTTCGGGCCTTGGAGTCTTGCGTAGAAATCCGGACACCAAGTGGAAACTGCAGCCAGAGTCATTGGAGAAGATCAAGAAGACGCAATCTGAATTGCTGGATTCCTATTCGAGAATGGTCAAACCGGGCGGCGATTTATTATATGCCACCTGCTCCATATTGCCTTCAGAAAACAAGGATCAGATAACCAACTTTTTGGCTAGGGATGCTGGAAAAGACTTTACCTTAAAAACAGAAAAATCCATTCTACCCAGTAAATCCGGATTCGATGGATTTTATCTAGCGTTGATGACAAAAAAGCCTGGTTAGTGTTAGGAATAACTCATACTAGTGGAATTTCGCTGGCCAGCATCGATATCTCATTCTTTATCGTCTTAAACCAAAAGCGCCCTCCAGGAGGGCGCTTTTAATTCTTAATTTATGGGTAGTTCTATCTAACCAGAATTTTCTTGCTGGTCTTGTAAGTACCATTTTGTAATTCAAAAATATACACTCCAGCCGCCTTACCATTCAGGTCCACACTGGCTTTATAACCGCTTCCATTCTGGTCCATATTTCCTCTGGCTATCTCCTGCCCCAGGATATTCATCACTCTAAAGTCCACCTTACCATAGTCAACCGTAGTCACATAACTGATCTCATAGACTCGTTCGGAAGTAGGATAAATGAATAGCTGTGAATCGGAGAATGTGGTATCGTCTGTTCCAAGAATATCATAGAAGTACGATTTCTCGAATTCATCGTTATCGGTATACTCATCTCCTGCAAGTACGGTCTTTGCTTCCACCACATAGGTCTGTCCCAGGTTTGAAATATCAATGGTTTGGGCAAAAGTGAATGTATCTGAACTATCCGGATCCAAAGTAGCTGTATAGGTTTCAGTAGCTACCAGGTTTCCGTCAACACGCAGTTCTATATCAAAATTAGACTGTGCCGATGTTCCATAGTTAAAAAGATTCACTGTAACTGCCTCAGTAGGAAGATATGGACCCACGAAGCCAGGTGCTGCGATATTATGTACTCCTACATCATTGGTATTATCTGCAATGAACTTGAAGGAGGCAATCCGAGTGGTCCAGAAATTATTGCTGGGAAGGTATTCTGAAGTATGCCAGAAAGTTCGATTGTCAATATCCAGGGTCATTTGAGCATAATCACCGAATCGATTGGTATTGGTTACAATACCGTTACTTTCGATGATCGAAGTCTCGGCGATGGTCATCTGCCCCAATGGGTCGGTTTCCAATCTGCCGGTATAACGAATAGCAGTTCTTAAAATGTCACTACCTACGTTATAAGCCAAGGCTATGTTACCTTCTTCATCAATGGAATTGCTTCCCATGAATCGACCATTGCCATCGGCGATCGTCCATGTTCCTTCCTGATGTACAGACCAAGGTCCTACACCTGTATTTCTAAGTTCAACCCATCGAATACCGGAAGTATCGTTTCCATCGATATCAACGTTGAAATTGACCACGAAGGAATTGTGTGTTGGAAAACTACGGTAATTTGCCATGTAGGAGATTACTCCACCTATATTGTCATATTTATTAGCCGTTCCGGGCTGTTCCACATCTCCATTTCCAAAGGGTGCGAACGTAGAATCGAACGCATTAATTGGAATCTCAACTGGAGAAGAAACCGTATTGTTCCCGGCCCAATCGATATCGATCTCCCAGATTTTCAAATGATCGGTGTTAATATTATTCCAGGAATCATCCTGCAAATAGATGATATATCCTGGTACGTCTGCCGGTGCGGTTTCACCCAATAAGTGTGCAGGTTCCGGGCTAAATACGGTGTTCGGATTTCTAATAAGTCCCGGCAAGGGAAATCCTTGAATTTGAGGATTGTTTCCTCCGGCAAGCATAACATCACGCTCCAGGGCGTAGGTGGTTTGTCCCGATTTGTTTGCTGTAAGGAAATACGCTTCCGGCCAGATCCCGTAATGCGGGTAGTCCGGAAATGAGTTCAACGGAAAATTATACACATAATAAGTCCCTGTTGGATCGGGAGTGGTAGAAATACCAATGATCAATGAATTTGTTGAAATTCTGAATTGACTAACAAAAAAACGGTCGGCCAAACGATCATAAATTACAATAGGATCTCCATTACTTGGGCCACCGCCGAGAAATGCTCCCAGAGATGTTGGCCCTGCCAATAGTGCTCCATTCTTATCAAAGATCTTTACAACGAGGTTCACTCCATGAACGTAGTGGTCTGGACCCACAGCTCCTGATGGATCCGGTGGTATAGCCTGACCCTCACTAAGGGTCGCTCCATTGAAGTTCACCAGGGGAGATCTGGAATCTCTATATGTTGGTTCGCTTTGTCTCAATGGGTCATCACCAATAGGAAGCGCATTGGCGTTTACCTTTGCCGCATTTCGCATATTGTTTGGAACGATATAAATGTCTTCGGGAATTTCGGTCCAGGGCTCTACAGTTGGAAAATCTCTCAACGGAATAGTTTCACCAAGGAAGGTTCCATAGGCGACTGAAACCGGAGGATATTCTGTTTGCGCATAGGTTAGTGTTGACAATAACAACGCTACCATAAGTAAAGTAAAAAGTCTTTTCATTGGAATAATTTTTAGATATGACAAGATATTGATTATCTGGCAGAAATGTGTCAAAAAACTGTCTTTTTGAACAAGAAATGGCGGTATAAACCGCCATTTCCATATCATTTTTTGATCAGGTTACTTTACGATAATCCTGGCAGTTTTATAGCTGGTTGTTTGCTGTCCTCCCATTCGGATTAAGTACATACCACTGGCCGATTTGGACATGTCCAAATTCAGTCGATAACTATTACCCACCTTCGGTACCGCTTTGTTGAATCCAACCTCTTGCCCTAATACATTATAAACTCCCATAAACACTCCGGAATCGTAGTTGGAAATGAGGGAGATCTCAAATTGATTATTAGGCAAGGAAACTACACGTAACTCGGAATTCGAAATAAGTGCATCATTAACACCTAATTCTCCAATATTTGCAGTATAATCTTCAGTTTCTCCATACTGCGTTGCATCACAAGCATTAGCAGGAACCGGTGCTTGCCAGTTACTCTTAACTCGCATAGTATGCTCTCCAATCTGTGCTCCGGCCGGAACCGTAAGTGTTACCGTTTCAGTATATGAACCGGCTCCTTGTCCTGGTGCAATAACAAAATTTGGCACGACGATCTCGTTGGTAGTAAAGCTGAAGTCATCATTGAAATCGATCCAAACTTTTACGTTCTGGTCACCATAACCAGTTGTAAAAGTGATGTCATAGGTCCCTCCAGGAGCGAGATTCGCAATCTGGCTGGTGAAATCTCCATAGCCTTCACATCCCGATGGGTTGTTGATCTCGGCTACGGCTACCAGCTGGAATCCATCTCCAAAGGAACAGTCCATTGAAGGTTGACAAAATTGATTCTCGACAATGGTCGTAACTTCATCATTGCTAGCATCCTGATCTCCGGTAAGAGAGGTTGACGCGACGATTGTATAGGAACCAATATCGGAGAAATCTCCTTGTGTGGCAAAATCGAATACCACCTCTTCCAGGGAATTGATAGTGCCGGTAAATGTTTCCACGACCGGGGTTCCTCCGTTGATGCTATATTGCATATCAAAATTGGATTGCGCACTCGCCCCGAAGTTTCTCACATTCACAGAAACTGTTTGCATACCAAGTCCGGACCCACTTTGTGGATTGGTGATCTCGATAGCTCCCACATCATTCGCAAATAAGTGCGTGACTTCTTTGGTGAAGGAATCATTGTTGGTGAATTCGTCTCCGGTAAGGTCGGTTCGAACCTCTATTTCATAGGTTTGTCCTACGGTGGAAAGGTCAACGGTTTGAGTGAAGGAATAATTTACTGTTTCGTTGGCGTTGATCAATCCCACGAAGGTCTCACTGGCAACCAGGTTGCCATCTACCCTCAATTCGAGCGGGATATTGGTTTGAGATGCAGTTCCAAAGTTTCTAATGCTTATTTCAACGGTTTCAGCATTGTTAAGTATCCCGTCTGTGGGCTGAATGATATTATTTACACCTACATCGTTAGCAAACCCTCCACTTAGAGAGAAAGAAGCGATCTGCGTTCGCCATTGGTTATTGGACGAGAAATAATCTCCGGTATACCAGAACGTGAAGTTGTCCGGATCCATCGTCATATGAGAATAGTCACCATAACGATTACTGTTGGTTCTCACTCCGGGACCATCAATGATGATAGTTTCCGCGACTGTCATTTGACCCAAAGGATCTCCATCGTATCGCCCTGTAAATCTTAATGAAGGAGCTAAACTTGTACTTCCTGTCGTATAGGCAAGTCCAATATTTCCAGCTGCATCAATTGCGCTACTACTCATCACCCTGCTATGCCCGTCGGCAATGCTGTAGGTTCCTTCCTGGTAAACCTCCCATGGGTTGATTCCGTCATTTCTTAGTTCTACCCATCGAATTCCACCGGTTAAGTTTCCGTCGATGAATGTATTGAAGGTGATCACCCATGAATTGTGAGTTCCAAATGGCCGATAGTTCGCAGCAAAGGAAATGATCCCCCCGTGTGCTGCCAATCGCTGGCTCGTATTTGGCTGGAATAGTGCACCGTTGCCATTTCCGAATAATTCTCCTGCATCAAAAGGATCGGTAGCGAGCTCGAGCGGTGTCGATATAGTTGAATTATTAACATTTACCCAATCCATATCGATCTCCCAAACTTTCAGGTGATCGAAAGATACTCCTCCCCATGCATCATCCTGTAAATAAGTTATATATCCGGGCGTCGTAGGATCGAAAGTTGTTCCTAATAGATTAGCCGGCTCCGGACTTTTCACCTGGTTGGGATTAACAACTACATTCGGCAAATTGAAGATCAGGATCTGTGGGCTAGGTCCTCCCGCCAGCATTACATCACGCTCCATCACAAATCCCTGCGTGGTTTGTCCGTTCAAATTCACAGTTCCATAGTACCCATCATGCCAAACGCCATAGTGTGGATAATCGGGGAAACCGCTGAATTGATATTGCCATACGTTATAAGCACCCGTTGGGTCACTTGTTTCTGAAACCCCAATTGCCAGGGAATTATTCAAGGATCCAAATTCACTTACCATCCAACGGTCTGCCAGTTGATCATATAATACAATCGGGTCACCATTATTAGAAGGTATTCCAAGGAATGTTGCCAAATTCACAGGACCAAGAAGCAGCGTCCCTGTCTTATCAAATATCTTCACCAGTGAGTTCACTGAGTGAACGTAGTGATTGGGTCCCACCGCCCCGGTTGGGTCGGGTGGAAAAAAGCCTGATTCCGAAGCAGATGCTCCAATGAAATTTTGCTCAAGCGGCGGTGACTGAATACGGCCAGCTTCTGTTTGCAAATTTTGGATCACTGTGGTAGTATGGTTGATCTCGAAAGGGGTATTGGACTCGTTGGGAACCATGATGGCCGCCTTCGGATCGCTAAAGTCACCCTGCATGGTCGGGAAGTCACGAAGTGGAATAGTCTTCCCCAGGTAAGTCCCGGTAATGATTTCCGCAGGAGGAAATGTCTCTTGTGCGAAAATTGTACCACACATTAGGATCGTCAATGTAAAGAATAGATTTTTTAAATTCATCGTTGATTCGTTTTTTGAACTATATTTTAAAGAGGCGACAAGATAAGGTTTATTCTTTAATTTCTTCGGAAACAAATTCTCATTAAAAACTCACATTAGGCGGTTGATAAAAGCTTACAAAAGCTCGACTGGATTCGTTCAAAAATTAATTATCTTTGGAACTTAAAATTAAGACCCTGGGATTGGCAGAGTTATTTTAAACCGATTCAAAAAACCACCCGGATGATTCACTTTTTTGGAGACGTAAAAAAGAAAATTTTTGCTGTCCAAACCCCCGATGAGATTTCAACAGAGAACAGACAAAAGTTACAGTGGTTATTTGGCAACCAACCCAAACTAGAACAGTCCGCGATTGCGGATTTTTTTATTGGTCCGCGAGCTGCCATGATCACTCCATGGAGCACCAATGCCGTAGAGATAACCCAGAATATGGGGATCGCCGGAATTATAAGGATCGAAGAATTTCATCCGGTAAATGATTCCTTTAGCAGTTTCGACCCCATGCTATCCCAAAAGTATGATGCACTAGATCAAGAAACCTTTACAATCAATATCGAACCGGAACCTGTTCAAGAAGTAAATGACATTCGTGCTTATAATGAAAATGAAGGGCTGGCGCTTAGTGACGACGAAGTTGAATACCTGGAGCTGCTTTCAGAAAAACTGGATCGAAAATTAACGGATAGTGAAGTTTTTGGCTTCAGCCAGGTGAATAGTGAGCATTGCCGACACAAGATATTCAATGGTACCTTCGTGATCGACGGGATGGAAATGCCTTCTTCCCTGTTCAAACTCATAAAAAAAACCTCTCAGGAACATCCCAATGGAATTGTATCGGCTTATAAAGACAATGTTGCCTTCGTAAAAGGCCCGCAAGCGATGCAATTTGCTCCAAAAACTCAAGACAAGCCGGATTTTTACGAAAAAACAAATTTTCAAAGTGTGATCTCGCTGAAGGCCGAAACACATAACTTCCCAACAACCGTCGAACCATTTAATGGAGCGGCAACCGGTAGCGGTGGTGAGATTCGCGACCGACTGGCAGGTGGAAAGGGATCATTACCTTTAGCAGGAACTGCGGTTTATATGACTTCCTACTCCCGCCTTGCAGAGGATCGTCCCTGGGAAAAGGCCATGAATGAGCGAGACTGGTTATACCAAACACCCATCGATATACTTATTAAGGCGAGCAACGGCGCATCCGACTTTGGAAATAAGTTTGGCCAACCATTGATCGCGGGATCGGTACTTACCTTCGAGCATGAGGAGGATGCTCGTAAGCTCGGCTACGATAAAGTCATCATGATGGCTGGAGGAATTGGTTATGGAAAGAAAGATCAGGCATTGAAATCCACTCCGAAGACAGGTGATCAGGTAATCATTCTGGGTGGTGAAAATTATCGAATCGGGATGGGAGGTGCCGCGGTATCATCAGCAGATACCGGCGAATTCTCCAGTGGAATTGAATTGAATGCAATACAACGTTCCAATCCCGAAATGCAGAAACGAGCGGCAAACACAATTCGTGCTCTCGTGGAACGTGAAGAAAACCCGATCGTAAGCATTCATGATCATGGTGCCGGCGGTCATTTAAATTGCCTAAGTGAATTGG
>JABDNM010000052.1 GCA_013043825.1 Flavobacteriaceae bacterium | reverse complement strand
GAATTGACCTTCGTTCATTCGGCTTGGCACCACAAAATCGCGGGCGCCTTCGGGGGTGGATTTTATAAGGTAAGGTGTTTCTACTTCCACAAAATCCTTTGAGGAAAGGTAATTACGCACCGCCATGGTCACTTTGTGACGAAATACGAGGTTTTCACGCACCGGTTTTCGGCGAATGTCGAGGTAGCGGTACTTCATACGAAGATCCTCTCCTCCGTCGGTTTCATTTTCGATGGTGAAGGGTGGGGTGAGGGATTCATTCAGAATAGAAATTTCGGAAACCAAAACTTCGATATCTCCGGTAGGCATCTTAGGGTTTTTGGATTCTCTTTCGATCACGGTGCCTATAACCTGGACAACAAACTCACGCCCCAGCCCCGCGGCTGTTGTCATGATCTCTTTGGAGCTTCGTTCTTCATCGAATACAAGCTGTGTGACTCCATATCGATCACGAAGATCGACCCAGATCACGAAGCCTTTATCCCGTGATTTCTGGACCCATCCGGCGAGGGTTACCTCTTCATTTACGTTTTCAATACGAAGTGCTCCGTTGGTATGCGTTCTGTACATTTTTGTTTTTTTCTGAAAGAATTGCAAATTTAGCAAGTTCTTGGGGGATAACCTTGAATTTTTAATAGTTACTGTATTGTGTACCAATACCATCGATAGAAATCACCGTAAAACGACGTATTCACTGAAAAAAAAGCAATAAATCTTTCGTTTAAATGAAGAATTAAAACTAATTTCGAATAATTAACTTAAACTTAATAATTATGAAACAAAACAACCTAACGAACAGGGTCTTCTTGTTCTTACTGCTTTTACCCTGCTTTGTATTCGCGCAAAATACTATTACGGGTACGGTTAGCATGGACAATGGTGATCCCGTTTCCTTTGCTAATGTAATTGAAAAGGGGACTTCGAATGGTACGACCACAGACATTGATGGTAATTACAGCATCGATGTGACCAACCTACCAGCCATACTTGCATTCTCTTCTTTGGGATTCACAACGGTGGAACAATCTGTTAGCTCGGCGGGTACCGTAAACGTTACTATGGCCGAGTCTGCTCAGGCTTTGGATGAGGTAGTAATTACGGGTCTTGCGACATCCACGAAACGTTCGAACGCTGCAAACGCCGTGGCGTCTATTTCGGCCGAAGAGCTTACCGGTGTAACCACCCAGTCCGGATTGGACGGGGCGTTATATGGTAAATTCAATGGTGCGGAGATCAAGGCTAACTCCGGTTCGCCTGGAGGTGGTATCTCCATGCGTCTTAGAGGGGTTACCTCTATTTTTGGAGACCAGCAGCCGCTTTTCATCGTAGATGGTGTATATGTTGATAACTCCACCATTGGCTTAGGAAACAATGTTGTGAGTGAGGCCGCCGGGGGAGGAAATCCTTCCACCAATCAGGATGATGCCTCCAACCGTATCGCTGATATCGATCCGGAAGACATTGAAAATGTTGAAATACTAAAAGGAGCATCTGCTGCGGCAATCTACGGTTCTCGTGCTGCCGGTGGGGTGGTAATTATTACGACCAAACGCGGAAGAAGAGGTGATGCCAAAGTATCCTTTGCTCAAACCCTTGGGGTAAGAAGCCCTACCAGACTTTTGGGTCTGAGAGATTGGGACCAGAGCGAAATCGAAGGACTTGGCGGACCGTCCAATTTCAACTTAAACAATTTACGAGACTATGAGGCCGAGCTTTTCGACCATCAAAGGATTTCGTACACTACACGATTTACTACTTCGGGAGCTGCCGATAAGACAGACTACTTCTTTGGAGTAACCCATAAGAACGAACCGGGTCTGGTTGACAATACAGGTTATGTAAAGAGCTCTGTACGTCTTAACATTGGACAGAAATTTACCGATTGGTTCGACATTTATGTAACGTCGAATTATATCAATTCTAAATCGGATCGAGGATTCTTCAACAATGGTAACGCAAACCGAACCATTGGTTACGCACTGGCGTTTACCTATCCGTGGGAAGACCTTTCTCCAACAGACGGAGTATTCCCTCAGGGAGGAGCCGGGTCCAACGTTTTGGAAACGGTCGCGATCACCACAAACCGTGAAGAGATCAATAGATTTATTGGTTCGGCCACTTCAAATTTGAAATTGGTCAACACAGATCAGAACAGATTGAAGTTGGTATTACAAGGTGGTTTTGACCAGTATACGTTAAGAACGACCAGTATATTCCCGAAAGCGCTTTCTTACTTTAGAGACCCGAGTTCCTTGGGTGGGGTAGCTATTTCCGGTACTACGGTAAACACGAACTTCAACCTTTCTGCATTCCTGGTTCATAACCTGGATCTTGACAATGGGTTGAGCTTTACGACTCAGTTTGGTAACTTCCTTCAGAACTTCGACCGTAATACGGTAATCACTATCGCGACGGGTCTTAATGGTTCTCAAACCAATTTGGGACAGTCTTCCAATGTATCGACTCAGCAGACTTTAATTCCGCAGAAAGATACTGGATTCTTTGGTCAGACTGAGATCAATTTCAAGGATATGATCATCGCCACGGGTGGTGTTCGAGGTGATAAGTCTACCAATAACGGTGATGCCAACGAGACCTATTACTATCCGAAAGGAAACTTAGCGATCAACATTCACAATTTCGATTTCTTCGGAGATGGTGGAGTCATTAGCAACTTGAAACCTCGTGTAGCTTATGGAGAAGCCGGAAGGTTCCCTAATTTCAACGATCGATTCTCTTTGATGAACGCTCAGTTTATTGATGGTTCTTCGGGTGTGAGTCCTCAGAACCTAAGAGGTAACCCGAACATCGGGCCGGAACGCCAAAAGGAATTGGAATATGGACTGGATCTTGGAGTTTTGGAGAACAGAGTTTCTTTGGAAGCCAGTTTCTATATTAAGACTATCGATGACCTTTTAATTGAAGCGGATGTTCCAACTTCTTCCGGTTTTACTTCTACAGTGAAGAATGCTGGTGAGCTCGAGAACAAAGGGATCGAATTAGCTTTGAATGCAACCATATTTGATACCCCAGACTTTTCTT
>JABDNM010000050.1 GCA_013043825.1 Flavobacteriaceae bacterium | reverse complement strand
GGCGTACCGTCCGTAAGTCGATGATCTCACATTCAATGCCTTCTTCAGCTAGTTTATCTGCAGCTGTATAGGCTTCTTTAATGATCTTTCCGAAAGAAACAATGGTAACATCCTTTCCTTCCCGCTTAATTTCGGCAACACCAATTGGGATGAGGTATTCTCCTTCGGGCACCTCCCCTTTATCTCCATACATCTGCTCACTCTCCATAAAGATCACCGGATCATCATCACGAATGGCACTTTTAAGCAGGCCTTTGGCATCGGCCGGATTGGATGGGACAACTACTTTTAGTCCGGGGCAATTGGCATACCAGCTTTCAAACGCCTGGGAGTGGGTTGCTGCCAGCTGACCGGCAGAAGCGGTTGGTCCGCGGAAGACGATAGGACAATTGAATTGTCCCCCGCTCATCTGACGAATCTTTGCTGCGTTGTTAATGATCTGGTCGATCCCTACCAACGCGAAATTGAAGGTCATGAATTCTATGATCGGCCTGTTACCGTTCATCGCACTTCCCACACCAATCCCGGCGAATCCAAGTTCAGAAATGGGAGTGTCGATCACGCGCTTAGCACCGAATTCGTCCAGCATTCCTTTACTGGCTTTATAGGCACCGTTGTATTCGGCTACTTCCTCCCCCATGAGGTAGATGGTTTCATCACGGCGCATCTCTTCGCTCATGGCTTCACAAACTGCTTCTCTGAATTGGATCGTTTTCATAATGTCATCTGAATAATTCGTCCTGGAATTTTGGAACAACAAAAATAGCATTAATTATCTTTTTAAGGTAAAGATTTGATGAAATGAAGCTGAATGGCGATGGAAATCACTTCTGTAGCAAAAGCTGGAAGAAATTGAAGAAAAATTTATTATGCGTGCATAGGAAAATTAATCGGATTGTTGTATCTTCGTGCCCCGGAATTCGATACACATTCGAAGGTCCAAATCAGTCTAAAAAAGTACAATTCAAAATAGTAGAGATCCTATGAAAATATTAGTGTGTATTAGTCATGTACCAGACACTACCTCCAAGATCAATTTCACCGACGGAGACACCAAATTCGACACTAACGGGGTGCAGTTTGTCATCAATCCCAACGATGAATTTGGTCTTACCCGTGCCATGTGGTTTAAAGAAAAACAGGGCGCCAGCGTCCATGTTGCCAATGTAGGAGGCCCGGAAACTGAGCCCACCTTACGGAAAGCACTAGCCATAGGCGCCGATGAGGCGATTCGTGTAAATACAACGGCAACCGATGGATATTCTGTGGCCAAACAACTGGCCCAGGTGATCAAAGACGGAAACTACGATTTGGTGATAGGTGGACGAGAATCCATCGATTACAACGGAGGTATGGTTCCAGGAATGATCGCAAAACTAACAGACTCCAATTTCGTAAACAACTGTATTGGACTTGAAATCGAAGGAAATGACGCTACTGCGATCCGGGAGATCGATGGTGGAAAGGAAACTTTAAAGACTTCACTTCCACTGGTGATTGGTGGACAAAAAGGATTGGTGGAGGAAAGCGACCTTCGCATACCCAACATGCGTGGGATTATGCAGGCACGTTCTAAGCCTCTCCATGTAAAAGACCCAATTGAGGCTCAGGCTGAAACACAAACCACCCAATTTGAAAAGCCGGCCCCCAGAGGTGCGGTCAAATTGGTCGATAATGTGGAAGATCTCATCAATTTATTACATAACGAAGCTAAAGTAATCTAGAATATGTCAGTAGTAGTTTATACAGAATCAGAAGGTGGAAAGTTCAAGAAGATAGCACAGGAAGCGGTTTCCTACGCCAAAGGCATCGCCGACATGATGGGAACCACCGTAACCGCCGTAGCAGTGAACGGGAATAACACCGATGAGTTAGGTAATTATGGAGCCTCCAAAGTCCTGGAAGTTAGTGATCCCAAATTAGACACATTCAACGCCGAAGCCTACGCCGATATTGTTGCTCAAGCCGCTAAGGAAGAGAGCGCAGAAGTGGTGGTGATCACCTCCAGTGCCAATGGAAAATTCATGGCTCCTTTGGTAGCGGTGAATCTGGAGGCAGGTTATGTACCAAATGTCACCGAATTGCCTAAAAGCACTTCTCCATTTACAGTAAAACACAGTGTGTATACCAATAAGGCTTATTCACATACCGAGATCAAGACCGCAGTGAAGGTGGTGGGACTTGCCAAGAATGCCTATGGTGTTTATGAAAATGCTACTTCCGTCGAAAAATCATCTTTTTCTCCCTCGATCAATACAGGAAGTGTTGAAGTGGTTTCGGTAGACAAGGCGACCGATAAGGTGACCATTGCCGATGCGGAGATTGTTGTTTCCGGAGGCAGGGGCTTGAAAGGCCCGGAGAACTGGGGACTCATTGAAGACCTGGCAGAGGTACTGGGTGCTGCAACCGCCTGTTCAAAACCTGTGAGCGATATGGGATGGAGACCGCATAGCGAGCACGTTGGGCAAACCGGAAAACCAGTGGCTTCTAATTTGTATATCGCCATAGGAATTAGTGGCGCTATCCAGCATTTGGCCGGGATCAATGCCTCCAAAGTAAAAGTAGTGATCAATACCGATCCAGAAGCGCCTTTCTTCAAGGCAGCCGATTATGGAATTGTTGGAGATGCCTTTGAAGTAGTACCTCAACTTACCCAAAAATTAAAGGAGTTTAAAGCACAAAACGCGTAAAATTTAGTATTTTGTGCTGTGTTAAAGGGCAGTTTAAATAAGAAGTTAACCCTTGTTTAAACGGCCTTTTTGCGCTAATTTCGGTACGTCCACAATTATGAGTCTTGTACGGCTAAACATAAAAGGAATCTCTTATAGTCAGACCCAAAATGGGGCCTATGCCCTTATTTTGAGTGAAGAGGACGGTGATCGTAAATTACCCATCGTCATCGGGGCCTTTGAGGCCCAGTCCATTGCGATTGCCCTGGAAAAAGAAATCAAACCCCCCAGACCACTAACCCATGACTTGTTCAAAAATTTTGCCGATCGTTTTGAGATCATCGTAAAACAGGTCATCATCCATAAATTGGTTGACGGTGTTTTCTATAGTAGTATTATCTGCGAGCGTGACCAGATCGAAGAGATCATCGATGCCCGTACCAGTGATGCCATTGCGTTGGCCTTACGTTTCAAGGCTCCTATCTTTACTTATAAGAATATACTAGATAAGGCAGGGATCTATCTTAAAACCCCAACCAAAGATAAAGATGTTAGCAAGGAAGAAGAGGCTGTCATTGAAGAACTCATTACCGGGGAAGATAAAGAAACAGTTCGTAGGGTCACCGAGGATTTCAGCAAATACACCTTAAAAGAACTGAACGAAATGCTCGATGAAGCCGTAACCCAGGAAGACTACGAAAAAGCCGCTGCAATTCGGGACGAAATCTCAAAAAGAAAATAATCTATGCGTAACTACTTGTTACTATTTATTCTTTGTCTTTCCCTTGGAAGTAGCTTCGGACAAGACATTGAAAAATCCTGGTCTTTTGAGCGCATAGAAAATGCCCGGGGCGAATCCCTGTTTACCATAGATCCCGACAATGATAAATTCATCTTAGGTAACGGTACTTTCGAATATTCCCTCCTCGCTAAGGACAACTTACAAGCTTCCGGAGATTACCTCCTTCAGAATAATTTGTTGGTATTGTTTTATACCGAACCCACCGACACCATTCGACGTTATCGAATTAATGAATTGACCGATAGCACCCTCGTATTTACTGAAAATACTATCGCCTATAAATTTATCGCTGCGGGTAAAACAGCGATCGTAGATGAATTGGAAGAAGTTCCTGTGCCTTCGGCAGAAATAAGACCGTCTGATGGATTTTCGATGAATAGCTTATGGCGCGGATTGCTTGGCATGCTCACATTGATCTTCATTGCTTATATCTTCTCGGCCAAGCGAAGGGCCATTAATTGGCGCACAGTGGGCATAGGACTGGGTTTCCAACTTCTCATCGCCATAGGAGTCTTAAAGGTGCCCTTTATTCAGAAAATATTTGATTTTGGCGGAAGTATCTTCGTGAAGATCCTCGACTTTACACGAGCCGGAAGTCAGTTCTTGTTCGAAGGCCTTGTCGTGGATATGGATACTTTCGGTTTTATTTTCGCCTTCCAGGTGCTGCCAACCATCATTTTCTTTTCGGCATTGACCTCGGTTTTGTTCTACCTGGGAATTATTCAGAAGATCGTGAAGGGTTTTGGCTGGTTGCTAACCAAATTGCTGAAGATCTCCGGGGCGGAAAGTTTGAGCGTGGCAGGAAATATCTTCCTGGGACAAACCGAAGCGCCTTTACTTATCAAGGCCTATCTGGAGAAGATGAACAAATCGGAGATCCTCCTGGTCATGATCGGTGGGATGGCAACCGTAGCAGGGGCCGTGCTGGCAGCTTATATCGGGTTCCTGGGCGGCGATGATCCTGCCATGCGCCTGGTATTTGCCAAACATTTATTGGCAGCATCGGTGATGGCTGCTCCCGGAGCTATTGTGATCTCAAAAATATTGTATCCACAAACAGAAGAGATCGATACCGATGTACATGTTTCTTCCGAAAAGATTGGTAGCAACCTTTTGGACGCTATTGCAAACGGGACCACTGAAGGCTTGAAATTGGCTGTAAATGTTGGGGCCATGTTGCTGGTATTTATAGCAATGATAGCAATGATGAATGGTATTCTGGGCTTCCTGGGCAGTTTCGATGGCTTTACCATCGAGGCAATGAACATAGATTGGACTTTTACCTCCGTCAACAAGTGGATTGCCGAAAATACTACCTATTCCAAACTTTCCCTGGAATTTATCCTGGGGCATGTGTTCGCACCACTCATGTGGCTCATTGGAGTTCCTTCCGAAGATATCATGATGATGGGTCAATTATTAGGTATCAAATTGGTGGCCAGCGAATTTGTGGGTTACATTCAATTAGCCGACCTGAAGAATGTTGCTAATGCGGTTCATTTGAATAATGAAAAATCCATCATCATGGCGACCTATATGCTTTGTGGATTTGCAAACTTTGCTTCGATTGGAATTCAAATTGGCGGCATTGGTTCCCTGGCACCTGGCCAACGAACCTTACTTTCCAAATTTGGAATGCGGGCCTTGCTGGGAGGGTCTATTGCTTCGTTAATCTCTGCGACCAT
>JABDNM010000028.1 GCA_013043825.1 Flavobacteriaceae bacterium | reverse complement strand
GATGAATGACCTGTTCAATATGCGATTGTATCACACCATTAATCCGAAGGGTAAATCGGTGGTTGGTATAAAGCGCTCTAAGATCACCTATCAAAGCTACGATTGGTATTTGAATAGAAACAATAATAAACACAACAAGCTCACTTTCGATAACAATTTTCGTGATATAGTCCTGGATTCGCTTACACTCCGGCACGAAGATGAGTTGATAAAAATGGCCGGTGTGATACGTGATAGTACCTTCACCGATATGCGTCTGGACTTTACCAACGTGGATATCGGTAAACTGGTGCCGCAGGTAGATAGTTTAAACTTGAAAGGAAGTATCAATGGCCGGTTGAATGTTAGGCAAAAGAAAGGAGCTTACTATCCTAATTCTCAGATCGTAGTGCGTGATGTGCAAATGAATGATATTGAATTTGGGCATCTGGAGCTAAATATTAAGGGAAATAGCGATCTAACCAAATACGACATCAGATCCAGCCTCATAAATGATAATGTAGCATCGTTTACCGCTTCAGGAAATCTAAACGTAGCAGAAGAAGCGGCGAATATAGACCTAGATTACAGGTTCAATGAATTCAATCTGGAAGCATTGAGTCCGTTGGGAGGAGAAGTACTAACAGACATAAGGGGATTTCTAAGCGGAAGTGGGAAAGTAGCTGGAGACTATAAATTTCCTGAAGTGACAGGAAACTTGCGGCTTGGCAAAGCCGGATTGAAAGTACCCTATCTCAATGTAGACATGGACATCGAGGACAATACACGAGTCACAGTGCGTAAAAATGAGCTTACACTGCCGATCACGCAAATTACTGATACCAAATTCAACACAACTGCAACTGTTTCAGGAACGATCAATCATGATAACTTTGATCAGTGGGCCATGGATCTAAGCCTTGAGACCGATCGATTCCTTGTGCTGGATACACCGCCCGACGAGGATGCACTGTATTACGGCACGGCCTTTATTGACGGTGAATCGACCATGAAAGGGCCTTTCGATGAACTGGTGATCGATGTGATAGCCACCACCGAGGAGGGAACCACCTTCAAGATCCCAATTAGCGATGCAGCCAGTATTAGTGACGATTCGTTCATTCGGTTCATCTCACCGGAGGAGAAAAAGGCACGTATAAGTGGTGAGACAATCGTGGCGGAAGAAGTGAAAGGCTTGTCGCTCAATTTTGAATTGGATATTAACGAGAAAGCCGAAGTAGAGGTTGTGGTGGATCAAGTAAATAATTCCACGCTAAAAGGTCGAGGAGCGGGAATACTCTTGCTGGAGATAAACACCTTGGGCAAATTCAGGATGTGGGGTGATTTCCTGGTCATCGAAGGAAAATACGATTTCAGATATGGAGGCTTGGTCGACAAGACCATCGATGTGCTGCCCGGTGGAAATATAACCTGGGATGGGAATCCAACCAAAGCCCGGCTGGATCTAACCGCTAAATATACAACCCAGGCAAATCCATCGGTCCTACTGGATAACCCAACCTACAATCGATCTATCGATGTAGAAGTATTGGTAGACCTTACTGGTGAAATTTTACAACCCGAGCTGGACTTTAGAATACAATTTCCCAGGGTAAGCTCCAACGTTCGCTCTGAACTTGAATACAAACTGCAAGATAGAGAACAACGGCAAACCCAGGCCCTTTTCCTGGTTTCCACCGGGTCTTTCCAAAGTGACGCCTCAGCCGGTCAAAACGCGATCGCAAGTACGTTGGCAGAACGTGTAAACAAATTAGTGGCCGATATATTTTCCGACAGCGATTCTAAGTTCAAAGTTTTACCTTATTTCACCCCCGGATCGCGTACCATAGACCAGGACTACGAAGATCAATATGGATTTCAGTTTTCCAGTAAGCTCTCCGAACGTGTCTTGATCAACGGAAAAGTGGCCGTTCCAGTTGGAGGAGCGAACGAATCATCGGTTGCAGGAGATATCGAGGTACAATGGCTGGTAAATGATGACGGAAGCCTCCGGATCAATTTCTTCAACCGTCAGGCAGAATTGCAATTCTTCGGTGAGGATCAGATCTTTGAACAAGGGGGAGGAGTATCTTATTCAGTCGACTTTGACACCTTCAAAGAATTGATGCAAAAATTGTTCAACAAAAAAGTCACTTTGGATCCCGATTTTGAAGTACCTATCATTCCCGACGATAACAACTTCAGAGAAGACCTGAATACTTCCGGAACCAAACAAGAAGACGAATAGTTTAAAGTGAGGCGATCATTGAGATCTCAACATTCACATACTTAGGCAGGTTCGCTACTTCAACGGTTTCCCTTGCCGGAGCCGTTTCCTCATCAAAATACCTGGAATAAACCCTATTTATACTTGAGAAATTTTCCATGTCGCTTATAAAAATTGAAGTCTTGATCACATGGCTGAAGTCCATCCCGGCAGCGGCCAGGACGGCTTTCAGGTTATTCATAACCTGCTCTGTCTCGCGCTGAATATCATCCAATACCAATTCACTGGTCACAGGATCGATGGCAATCTGCCCCGAAGTAAATAACATCTTTCCATTTAAAATGGCCTGGCTGTAAGCTCCTATGGGTGCCGGGGCGTTGGGTGTATTGATGATTTTTTTCATGATATTTACATTGAACGATTGAATTATAAATTGCGATCTGCCTCACGTCGCTTATCGTATTTAATATCGCTTAGGATGTTTCCTCGTATTCCTATGAAGAAATTCCACGAGGTGTTTCGGGCACCTATGGGAGTCCAGCTGAAATCCATTTTCCAACTTTCAAGATCTCGACTGAAGCCCAGTTGTGTGAGTGTCACCCCTTTGTTTTTAAAGTCATACCCCGATGAGATGCGAACTTTCCAGCGAGGAGAAAGTTCAACGTTCGAACTAAACATAAGCGATTGTGATGATATGGTATTCTCACGCGCTACATTGCTGTAGGTGATGGTATACGCCAGTCTCAAGTCCCAGGGTAGATCGTAGCTATACCAGGTTTTTTCTTCGGGCTTGTCCTTATCCTTTTCATCCTCCTTGAATAAACCTGCTCTTCCTACCTCACGGGTTTCTCCAAAAAGGTCGTCAGGCCGGCCGCCATTCCGGAATGTATCGCTGTCGAAATCATCTCCCTCGTCGTCTGCGTCTCCTGCAAAATCTCGGCTGGAGAAGCTGTAATTCAAACTTAAATTTGCTCCGGTGAGCCTGAACAAGCTCCCTCCGTTGTCGATATTGAATTTATCGATCTTTTGGTTATTACTATTAAGCGCATAGGGATCCAAGGATCCGTTCAGGTTAAGGTCCAACTTTTTCACAATTGGGATCCCGGCAGAAAACCGTACTGCACTCCATTTCAGCGAATCGGCAGTTATGTTGTAACCTCCGCTGAAATTCAAGTTGTTCAAGAGGATCACTTTTTTGGGTTCGGTCGCTGTAGTATCCTTATCCCGAACTTTGGCTTCTAAGCTGTTACTCAATGAATATGAAATGCTGCTGGAATATTCCCTTCCCGGCTGTCCGAAAAGCGATCGCTCAAAGCGTGAATATTGAATTACCTGGTCGTTGATGGTAGGATCTGCAGAGGGTATGACATAATCGTCATAGAATTGGTCGAATCCCGGTGAAACACTATAGCTTATGTTGGGTCGAAGCGTATGTCTGATGGCCTGGAACTTTTTGTCCTTTCTGAAGGTATAAGTCCCATATAAAGTAGTACCTACCGCAGTCGAGAAACCATACGTGCGGTATGCATCAAATCCTGAAATAGTGTCTTCTACAACCCCACCAACCCCATCATTAAGTGTAGGGTCGTAGTCCCTTCGAATGGTCTTTCCCACCCAGGTTTCCTGAAAGCTGGTTCCGGCAGTAACACTCAGGTACTTCAGCACCTTGAAATTAGTACTTAGTGGAATGGTATGTCTGGCCCCAATTTGTGCATTGTCGAACATTTCACTTTTAAAGAATAGAGAGTCGGTAGTTTGAATTCGGTTTTCACCCGTGATGTCGTATTGCAGGTTTATATTTTGTATGATCCCTTTTTTACTACCACTTTTAGGGGCAAATGGAAAAATACGAGAGACACTTCCGTTGAAATTCGGCAGGGACATCGAAATTTCTTCGGTCTGTGTATTTTGAGTATGGGTGGCCGCAACCGTAAAATTTACCTGAGGCTCTACATCGAAGGTCTTTGCATAGGATATGGATGAACTAAGTGTATTTACCAACTGGCTTGCATTGTTGGTCTGGTTGATGGATCGTTGCAGGAACCGACTACTTCCTAGATTCACGGAAGCTGAGAAACGAGAGCTTGGGTTTGCCTTTTGATCCTGGGTATGGGTCCAGCGAATGTTGTACAGTGCACTCTGGGTAAAATCGGGGAAGCCTCGTTCACTGTTTATCAAATTCTCATAACGCACACTTACATTTCCTTTAAATTTATAACGAACCACATAGTCACTATCACCGCGCAGACCATAACTACCATTGGTATAATAGTCACCCAAAAGCGTGAGGTCCAGGTAGTCATTAATGGCAAAATAATAACCCCCGTTCTGAAAATAAAACCCCCTGTTGTTGTTCTCGCCTATACTTGGCAGCAAAAAACCAGAGGAACGATCTTCGGTAAGGGGAAAGAATGCAAAAGGCAGTCCCAGCGGCGTGGGTACATTCGCAATGTACATATTGGTTAATCCGGTAACTACTTTACTTTTAGGAACAAATTTAGCCTTGCGGGTATAGAAATAATATTCAGGATCATCGATGTTTTCTGAAGTCGTGAATTTTACATTCCGAAGAAAATATACAGAGTCGTTTTCCTTCCGGGAGACCTCTGCAATGGCATTCAGTTCCCCTTGTTTGGTACGTGAATTGTAGACAATTGCCTTCTTGGTATCGAAATTGAACTTTATGGAATCGGGTTCCACTTTGTTATCGGCCTGAACGAATATGGGCGATTGGTTATATACTCCGGAACTGTCGATCCCCCTGGCATAAACTTCATTTTTGTTATAATCGAGTATAATAAGCCCGGCGTCGATTCGATAATCTTCGTAGATAATAAAGGCTTTGTCGTACATATAGACCTTGTTCTCCTTCCTGTCGACGTACACATAATCTTCGCCATAATATTCAACGATATCGGTGAGTAGTGGTTCTTGTTGAGGAAGAACGGTGTCTTCCCGCACTGTATCGTTAATGCGTTCAGAAAAAGTGATCTCCTGCGTGATGAGGGTATCGGAAGTCCTTGTTAAGGTAGTGTCTGCTTTTGCCGTAATGATCACATTGCCTTTTTTGGGAGGGTCCTGAGCATATGTAACGGCGCTGCAGAGTAGCAGTAGGAGAAGCGGTAAAGTAGTGAAGTGCCTTTTGGGTTGCAATGCTACAGTTCTATATTTTTGTCGATATCTTTTGTGATAAAAAATAATTCAAATCACGAATTCAGCCCCAGAGTATGATATATTGGCTTAGTTTTTGAATGCTCAAAATTAAGTCTTTTTTTTGGGCCACTATTTGATAATGAAAAATTTTAAAATAACCTTTTTGTTATCGCGTTACCACATTATGAAAACGAAATATATTCTATTTTTCTGTTTGTTCCTAGGAATCCTTGTTTCCTATGGTTTCCTTAGCCACAAGAACGATACCACAAACCCCTTTATAGTGGTATTGGATGCAGGTCATGGAGGAAAGGACTCGGGCAACCGGGGGAATGGTTACCTGGAAAAAGACATTGTGCTGGACGTCACCTTGCAAGTTGGCAAATTGCTGAGCCGGGAGGAGGGATTCAAAGTGATCTATACACGTAAATCTGACGTCTTTATTGAGTTGAAGGCCAGGGGGCCCATAGCCAATGAAGCCGACGCCGATATTTTTGTTTCTATTCATTGCAATTCACACCATACCCAGGCATACGGGGCTGAAACCTTTGTTATGGGGGTCGATAAATCGGGTAAAAACCTTGAAACGGCCAAACGGGAGAATGAAGTGATTTTTCTCGAAGATAACTATCTGGAGAAATACGAGGGCTTCGACCCCAATTCCCCGGAATCACTCATTGGCCTCACACTGATGCAGGAGGAATACCTGGATCAAAGTATCATGCTGGCGGGGTTGATCCAGAATAATATGGTGAATAACCTCAAACGGAAAGACCGCAGTGTAAAATCGGGACCATTTTGGGTACTCCATAGCTCGTATATGCCCAGTGTACTTGTGGAATTGGGCTTTCTTACCCACAAGTCTGAAGGCAAGTATGTGAATTCAAAAAAAGGGAGAAAAGAAATGGCAGAACAGATCGCGAAAGGAATAATCGCATATCGAAACAATATCGCCTTGGCCACCAGCGATTTTCAAAACCCGGAGATCACCGAGGAAGAGATCGAGGAAGCCATAGAAACCACCGAGGAAAGGATTTATGACGGGATCACCTTTAAGGTACAACTGGCAGCCAGCAGTAAAAAATTGACGACAGAGCCCTATAATTTCAAAGGTTTGAAAGAGATTTCAAGAAATAAGGAGGATGGATTGTTCAAATACTACTATGGTGACACTTCCAATTACAATAAGATCCAGCTAATGAAGGCCTTTGCGCGAGAAAAGGGCTTTTCCTCCGCTTACGTGGTCGCCTTCCAGGGCGACAAAAAAGTTCGCCTGGCCGATGTTCTCAAAGCCGAAGATCGTTGAAACCCTATCACTTTTTACAATTATCCTTAAATTGAACGATACGGCTTCAATTCCCTGTATTTACTGACATTTTTATATTTACAACTAATTGACAATCTTTTAGGGTAATCGCTTACGAGAACGAGATTTATTTCTAAATTTGTTATTTCATTAAAACCACACTTTTGAAATTATCAAGAGAAGTAAAAACCGCCATTTTGGTGATCGCAGGAATTCTGTTGTTCATCTTCGGGTATAACTTTCTGAAGAACTCCAATTTACTGGAAAACGACCGTGTCTTTTTTGTGAAATACGACAATGTTGCAGGCTTGGCCACTTCAGCACCGGTTACAATAAACGGGCTTATAGTAGGAAAGGTGATGAGTATCGACTTTGCCGATCGTCAGGGAGGTCTGGTGGTCAAATTTACGGTGGAGAAGGAATTTGAATTCGCCAAGAGCAGTGTGGTACAAATTTATAGTAGCGGACTAATTAGCGGGAACAACCTGGGGATCATCCCGGTTAATGACCCGGCAAATCGTGCGGTTTCGGGAGATACATTGCCAGGTGAGATCCAGGCAGGAATGATCGATGGCCTAATGGACAAGTTTGGTCCATTGGAAAAAGGCTTGATGTCAACTTTGGCAAAGTTGGATACCGTTTTGGTGAGTGTGAGCGAAGTGATGGATGACGAGACCAAGGAAAACCTGCGGGCAGGTATTGCCAATCTCAATGCCACCATGGCGTCTTTTAACGGGGCATCCCGGAAAATGAATAGCTTGCTGGCCGACAATCAAGACAAGTTGAACAATACCTTCAGCAACCTTGATACAGCAAGTAAGAATTTTGCACAGCTTTCCGATTCCCTGGCTGAAGTCGAGATCGCTCAACTAATGAGGAACACAGAAGCTACCATTGCTAAGTTAAACAACATCGCAGAGAATATTGAGCAGGGGAAAGGCAGTGTTGGCAAATTATTAAAAGATGAAAAGTTATACAATAACTTGAGTGGAGCCTCCAGGCAGCTGGAGCTGTTGCTACAGGACATGAAACTGAATCCTAAGCGCTACGTCCATTTTTCTCTCTTCGGAAAGCGCCCCAAACAATACGAACCGCCCAAAGATACTATTCAGTAATGCAATACATCCCGAACATTATCTTCCTCATCGTCCTTGTTGTGGGTATCGGATATTTTACGAAGAACATTCGTAGGATCATTCGAAACATCAAATTAGGGCAAGAGGTTGACGTGAAAGGTGATAAAAAGGAACGTTGGGGGAATGTAATGCGCATTGCCTTAGGGCAATCCAAGATGGTTGTCCGCCCTATAGCCGGGATCATGCATATCATTGTCTATGTAGGATTTATCATTATTAATATTGAAGTGCTGGAGATCATTATCGACGGACTCTTTGGAACTCACCGCATTTTCGCATCCCTGGGTGTAATATATGATTACCTTATTGCTTCCTTCGAAATATTGGCGTTTTTGGTAATAGTAGCGGTAGTGGTATTTTGGTTTCGCAGGAATATCAACAAATTAAGACGATTCATGAGTCCTGAAATGAAGGGATGGCCCCGGAATGACGGAAATATCATCCTTTATTTTGAAGTGGTACTCATGGTACTTTTCTTAACGATGAATGGAGCAGATCACGTACTTCAGCACATGGGCTCCGATTATTATACCGAAGCCGGGATGTTTCCCATAAGTATTCATTTGTATCCCCTATTGGAATCCTTATCGGAAGAAACTCTCATCCTCATTGAACGTACCGCCTGGTGGCTTCATATCATTGGGATTTTGGTCTTTCTCAATTACCTTTATTTCAGCAAGCATTTGCATATTATACTGGCATTTCCCAATGTTTACTTCGGAAATCTAACCGCCAAAGGGAAGTTCCGGAACCTGGAATCGGTAACCAAAGAGGTGAAATTAATGATGGATCCCAGTGCCGATCCCTATGCCTCACCTCCTGAAGGAGAAGAAGCCCCTGCTAAGTTTGGAGCAAGTGATGTAATGGATTTGAATCGAATTCAGCTATTAAATGCCTATACTTGCACCGAATGTGGACGTTGTACCAGTGAATGCCCAGCCAATCAAACGGGCAAGAAACTGTCACCACGGAAGATCATGATGGACACGAGGGATCGATTGCAAGAAGTGGCGCTGAATGTAGAGAAGCACGGAGAATTTCAGCCAGATGGGAAGCAGTTGCTTGATGATTATATCACCCGGGAGGAACTTTGGGCCTGCACCACCTGTAACGCTTGTGTTGAAGCTTGTCCGGTGAGTATCGATCCACTTTCTATCATCATGGATATGAGACAGTATCTCGTGATGGAGCAATCGGCAGCACCTAATGAATTGAATGTCACCATGACGAATATTGAAAATAATGCAGCTCCCTGGCCTTTCAACCAAATGGACCGCGCAAACTGGATCAAAGATTAAGATTTAATAACCAATCGAAATAAAATACCATGAAGAAGGAAGAAGTTGAGAAACTATTACATGACAAGGTAGAGAAAGGGGAAACAGTAAGCCCTATACTGCCTAAAGGAATCACAAATTACCTGATCGATATCGACGGAACGATCTGTGACGATATTCCGAATGAAGAGCCGGATCGCATGGCGACGGCTGCTGTGTATCCGGATGCGCTCAGAACATTGAATAAATGGTACGATGAAGGACATATTATTTGTTTCTTCACGTCCCGTACGGAAGATCATCGTAATGTTACAGAGAAGTGGTTGGCGAAGTTCGGTTTTAAATACCATTCGCTACTTATGGGTAAACCTAGGGGAGGGAACTATCACTGGATAGATAATCACCTGGTGAAAGCAACCCGATACAAAGGAAAGTTTACCGATCTTGTGGACAAGAAGGTGACCATTCAGGTATTCGACGATTAAACAACAATGAGCGAACAGATAACAGTACCCACTATGGCCGAGTATATGGCGCAAGGAAAGAGCCCGGAAGTTCTTTTCTGGGTAGGCTGTGCCGGTAGTTTTGATGATCGTGCCAAGAAGATCACCAAAGCCTTCGCCAAATTGCTGAACAACGCCAAAGTTGATTTTGCTGTTTTGGGTACGGAAGAAAGTTGCACCGGAGATCCAGCAAAAAGAGCCGGAAATGAATTTCTGTTCCAAATGCAGGCCATGATGAACATTGAGGTCTTAAATGGATACGGCATCAAAAAGATCGTAACCACCTGTCCGCATTGCTTCAACACTCTTAAAAACGAGTATCCCGAATTGGGCGGCGATTACCAGGTCATGCATCACACCCAGTTCTTGAAGTCGTTGCTAAATGAAGGCAGGCTTAAAGTGGAAGGCGGTAAATTCAAAGGCAAGCGAATCACCTTCCATGACCCCTGTTATTTAGGAAGGGCAAACAATGAATACGAAGCACCACGCGAACTTTTGCAGAAGTTAGAAGTTGAATTGGTCGAGATGAAACGTTGTAAATCTCGTGGCCTTTGCTGCGGTGCTGGAGGCGCTCAGATGTTCAAAGAACCGGAAAAAGGTGACAAGGATATCAACATAGAGCGCACCGAGGAAGCGATGGAAACCCAACCGGAAATCATAGCCGCGGGTTGTCCGTTCTGCAATACCATGATGTCCGATGGAGTAAAAGGGAAACACAAAGAAGATTCCATCGAAGTAATGGATGTAGCAGAAATGATTGCAAATGCAACTGAATTATAGTACAAATATTCCAATCAACTTAATTTATAATTATGAATAATTTTAAAAAGTACAGAATTTCTAGATTCTTATTTATTATTGTATTGATAAGCCTTGGCTTTATTCAATGTAAAAATGAAACACAATCCGAATTTTCCAATGACATTGAAGAGCATTTTGGATCCATGAAATATAGATCGGTAATTATACCTGATTCTACTGATTTTAGTACGAGTAAAAATGTAGAGTTAATAAAAGGTAATGGAACTTTTAAAAATGATTCGATAAAAGCTGTTGAATATGGTTGGGCCGCAATTTTAGACGAAAATGGAAACATTGGCGGTTTTTATCTTGGAACTAATTTATTAACCTCAACTGAATCCGTAACGTTGACTCATGATGAGGCGAGGAATAGATTTAAAATCTGTAAACGAAAATCTGGGAAAAGAAGAAAAGATTGTATGGCGAACCTAGCGAATCAAATTATTGGAGACTGTCTTCTTGCTTGGAATGATACTAAACAGTGTGAAAAAGATTGTTGGTTTAGAGATGGTAAATGTGTGCAATAATGTTTTTAAGAGCCCTACAAACTAATTTTACAAAATGTTAATAGATTTTAAACGGCTTCCAAACAATTCTCGAATATGGATCTACCAATCCAATCGTAAATTATCGGAAGAAGAATTGACCGCGATTGCCCTTAAAACAGAAGAATTCCTTGTACAATGGACTGCTCATGGATCGGATCTGGAAGCCGGATTCGAAATAAAGCACAACCGCTTTATCGTACTTGGACTCAATCAGGCCAATGCCTCTGCATCCGGTTGCAGCATTGACAGTTCGGTGCATTTTATCCAGTCCCTGGAAAAGGAATTCGAGGTGGATCTCATGGATAAGATGAATGTAACTTTTTATACCGGAGATTTTATAGCACATAAAAGCCTGGCCGATTTTAAGAAGATGGCCAAAAGTCGTTCTGTGTCCCCAAATACCATTGTTTTCAATAACCTTGTCAATACCAAAGCCGAGTATTTAGAACATTGGGAAGTGCCCGCAAAAGATAGTTGGCACAGCAGATTTTTAGCATAGTTTTTGTTACATTTAGATGCATGAAGCGAACGATATTAACCTCATTGCTCCTTGGGAGTATTTTCTACAGTTATTCGCAGCAAATCAACCCGTTGATCGTAGTTGACGACCTTGAGGGTCAGCAACAATGGGTGGACAGTATCTATGGAACCATGAGCCTTCAGGAGAAAGTTGGTCAACTATTTATGGCAGATGTATTCTCCAGCGATCCCAAAACCAAGACCGATAAGATCAAGGACCTGATCCAGGATTATTTTATTGGTGGTATCATCTTTTCAAAGGGAGGTCCCTATCGCCAGGCTAGGTTGAATAATCAATTCCAGGAAATGGCAAAGACCAAGTTGCTTATTGGGATGGATGCCGAATGGGGCCTTGCCATGCGCCTCGATTCTACCTTTGCCTATCCATGGAACATGACGCTAGGTGCCATAAAAGACGATCGCATTGTTGACGAAGTGGGGTATAGGATTGGGCTACACTCCAAGAGGTTGGGAGTACACTTCAACTTCGCTCCGGTTGTAGATATTAATACCAATCCTAAAAACCCGATCATTGGTAATCGATCTTTTGGCGAAGACAGAGAAGAGGTTACTCGTAAAGCAATTGCATTCATGAATGGAATGCAGCGGGCTGGAGTGCTTGCAAACGCCAAGCACTTTCCCGGACATGGTGACACCGACGCCGACTCGCACAAAACCTTACCCACCTTATTGTTCGATAAAGAACGTATCGATTCTCTGGAACTGTATCCATACAAGCGGATCATCGGGGAAGGGTTGAGCAGTGTTATGGTAGCTCATTTGAACATCCCCTCCATTGTTCCTGAAGCCGGTTATCCCTCTTCTATTTCTAAGAATGTCGTGACGCAGATGCTCCAGCGTGAATTGGGCTTTAACGGACTAATTTTTACGGATGCGCTCAATATGAAAGGCGCTGCTAACTTTAAGGAGCCGGGTGAGATCGATCTTGCCGCGTTCCTGGCGGGGAATGACGTTTTGCTCATCTCGGAGAATATTCCGAAGGCCCATAAACTTTTGGTCCATGCCTATCGAGAGGGAGCCATTAGTGAAGAACGTTTGGCCCATTCTGTAAAAAAAATACTGTATGCGAAATACAAAGTAGGCTTGCATGAGTACGAACCGGTCATGCTGGAATCACTGAGTTTCGACCTAAATACTGCCGAAGATGACGTATTGTACGAACTCGCCATGGAAAAGGCTCTTACAGTGATTAAGAATGATTCGGCAATTTTACCCATCAAGAATTTGCAGGACAGTAGAATCGCCTACGTTAATTTTGGTGATGACAGCGGGAGTGAATTCCTGAAATACCTTCGAAAGTATGATCGGATCGATTGGGTGAAGGCAAAAAGTCTGGATGTCTATGTTAGAAAACTTAAAAAGTACGATTATGTGATCATAGGATTTCACAAGTCGAACGACAACCCATGGAAGGATTATAGATTCAAAGAAAAGGAATTGGTATGGTTATATGAGATTGCCCGAACCAATAAAGTAATACTGGATGTCTTTGCCAGACCTTATGCTATGCTAGATCTGAAAACGACGGCGAATTTCGAAGGGATCATTGTTTCCTATCAGAACAGTAAGGTGGCTCAGCAATTATCGGCTCAACTTATATTTGGAGCCCGAGAGGCATCGGGTAAGCTGCCTGTTTCCATAGGGGAGGAGTATCCAGTTGGAACTTCAATAAAGACAGACAGTCTCAACCGATTACAATATGGCGTTCCCGAAAGTGTTGGATTGGATAGCGAACGACTCAAAAAGGTCGACTCCCTGGCACGAATAGGAGTCTGGGCAGGAATGATGCCGGGTGTTCAAATTCTGGTTGCTCGGAAAGGCAAAGTGGTGTACAGCAGGAACTTTGGATATCATACGCCTGAAAAGAAAAATTCGGTGAAGGACAATGACATCTATGATGTGGCCTCCCTAACAAAGATACTGGCTACATTGCCTATGGTTATGGAATTATTCGATCGTGGTATTATCAATATGGATACCAAGGTTTCAGAAATACTTCCGGAATATAAAAATTCGAACAAGGCAAATATTACGCTGCAAGAGATGCTTACGCACACTGCCCGGTTAAAATCCTGGATCCCCTTTTACGGTAATACCATGGATACCATTACCATGCTTCCCGATTCGAAGTACTATGCTTCCACAAAAGATGAGAAATATCCCATCCAGGTGGCCAAAGACATGTATATGAGGAAGGACTATAAGGACAGTATCTTCGAACTTATAAAAGAAAGTGACCTTAGAGAACGCAAAGGATATAAATACAGCGACTTACCTTATTACCTGTTAATGAAGTACCTGGAAGAATTTTATGGTACTTCGCTCGATAAACTGGTACAGCGAAACCTTTATCAAAAATTAGGAGCAAATTACACGACCTATAAACCTTTGGAGCGTTTCAGCAAAGATGATATTACACCCACCGAGAATGATAATTATTTTAGAATGCAGAAAGTTCATGGTTATGTTCACGACCAAGGAGCTGCAATGCTAGGTGGAGTTTGCGGTCATGCAGGGCTGTTCAGTAACGCCAATGATGTGGCCAAGGTGATGCAGATGTACCTATGGAAGGGCTTTTATGGCGGACATCGATATTTTAAACCGGAAGTCCTGGACGCGTTTAATACTTGTTATTACTGTGAGGAGGATGTTCGCAGGGGTGTAGGATTTGATAAGCCTCAATTGGGTGATTCGGGACCTACCTGTGGATGTGTTTCCATGACCAGTTTTGGGCACAGTGGATTTACAGGAACCTTTACCTGGGCCGACCCTGAAGAAGAGATTGTATATGTATTTCTTTCGAACAGGACTTACCCAACTGCCGACAATCGAAAGTTGATAGGCAGTAATTTGAGGAGCAACATCCAGGAAGCCATCTATAGCGCCATAATAAGAGAACCTAGGCGAGAAGTGGTAAAAGTAGGACTGGAAGAGTAAAACCTGAGTAAAACAGAAATTTAAAAATGAGAATAGGAATCGTTTGTTATCCCACCTGGGGCGGAAGTGGAGTAGTTGCCACCGAATTAGGCATCGAACTAGCTGAACGAGGTCATGAGGTCCATTTTATAACTTACAAGCAACCGGTACGATTGGAATTATTGTCCCGGAACATTCATTTCCATGAAGTTTCCATTCCGCAGTACCCGTTATTCCAGTACCAACCCTACGAATTGGCATTATCGAGTAAACTGGTGGATATGGTCAAACTTTATAAGATTGAAATACTTCACGTGCACTATGCCATTCCACACGCTTATGCAGGGTACATGGCCAAGAAGATGCTGGAAACAGAGGGTATTTTTCTACCTATGGTAACTACATTGCACGGTACAGACATCACCCTGGTTGGAAATCATCCCTTCTACAAACCAGCCGTTACCTTCAGCATCAACAAAAGTGACGTTGTCACGGCGGTTTCTCAGAGCTTGAAGGATGATACACTGCGATTATTTGATATCACAAACGAGATCGACGTAGTTCCCAATTTCATCGACCTTGAAAAGTTCAACCATACTTTTACCGACTGTCAGCGGGAGATGATGGCAGAGCCCGAAGAAAAAATAATTACACACATCAGTAATATGCGTCCGGTCAAGCGAATTCCGGATATCATGGAAGTATTTGATCGAATCCATTCGAAGATCCCTGCAAAACTTATCCTGGTGGGAGACGGTCCGGAGAAGGTCTCGGCCGAAAAAATGGCCCGTGAAAAAGGATTGGAAGAAAAAGTGATCTTCCTGGGGAACAGTAGTGAGATCGATAAAATATTATGTTTCAGTGATCTCTTTCTGCTTACTTCCGAAAAGGAAAGCTTCGGTTTGGCTGCCCTGGAGGCAATGGCCAGTGGTGTTCCTGTCATCTCATCGAATACGGGTGGACTTCCGGAGGTGAATAAGCATGGCGTTAGTGGTTTCTTGAGCGCCATAGGTGATGTTGAAGATATGGCATCGAATGCCTTGAAAATACTTACCGATCCAGACACCCTTCAGAAATTCAAAAAACAAGCACGGGAAGTAGCCTCCAAATTCTCAACACAGAATATTGTTCCGCTGTACGAAGCTACCTATGAGAAAGCAACCAGGAAAGTATATTGACACTCTTTAATTGTTTGTTTGGCTTTATTACAATTCAGTCTTGGATATTAAATAGTTGCCTTAGGAAAATGGGTGGTATTGTGACACTAATAATTCCTCTTAACAAATTCCATCGCATTAAGTCTTAAAACCCGTTCTACAATGGCTTCGGGAGTGATTCTGTTGAAATGATTCAAGTTCTCTCTATGATCTTCCATATAAGCCTGTGCGTGTTTTACCAACGCATTTCCCATATCACCTATATTCTCTGCGGTCCAAATACCATTAATGGGGTCCACAATCCCATCGAAGTCACTTCCAATACTCTGAATACCCCAGCAGAACATGCCTTCGTTGTCGAGTACCTCGGCAGCATGCTCAATCTGGCGCCAAACCAGCATCGCTTTCTTCCGCATATGCCTGCTTTTACGAACAAACAACATTTTCGATTTCCGAATCGCCTTTTTACTTCCAATCCGTCTTGCATCCAATTGAATACCAAATAAACCGTT
Organism: Flavobacteriaceae bacterium; assembly: GCA_013043825.1. GTDB lineage: Bacteria > Bacteroidota > Bacteroidia > Flavobacteriales > Flavobacteriaceae > Aureisphaera. The sequence continues at coordinate 25,749 of JABDNM010000028.1, read as the reverse complement.
GGATCGTGCGATTCGAATCAATTCATCGTCGTAAAAATTTATATCGATATTGTTGAAATATTCTGCACGTTCGGGATAATCGGAGACATCGGGATTATCTATAGATCTATGAGCGTTGGCCGCACCGTGACTGGCAATAATAGGAATACTTTCTCCCAGGAAGTCTGTGTCCAATAATTGGTAGTACTGCTTCCTGGAACTAGGGCTCATATGTTTTATATCAAGGGGAATTCGTTTGCCATCCTGATTATTCAATAAGAGCTCTATCGCCTCAAGCCCCAACGGGGTAAGTCCGCTGTTCAAACCCCGGTCCTGATTTTTCTTTAGTGCACCAATACTAATGCTTCGTGCGTGTCCGCAAAGTTCATTGTAAAAATGATGAGCAAAGGTGATGAACATGGGCCTGTGTTCCCATTCTTTAACCTTCAGGATATTTCGCAGTACTTCCTCTCGATTTCCGGTGTCGTGGTCCATATCGAGGCCGGTATTAAATGCGTGACCTCCTTCAATAGTCACAATTAAATTGATCACTTTTTTGGTTGCAGTCTCCTGTTTCAGGTTTGCGTCAATCTCATCCCATTCTTTAATAAGTCGATAGGTATACCATATTCCGTCTATTCGCTGAACTTGATTATGCAATTGTTTATAGAAATCATATTCTGAAATAAGATCTTCGAAGTAATCGTTATGACGCATTACATAATCGATCCGTTTCTGCGAAATACTAGCTGCCAGGTTTACCAGGACATCCGTGAGGCCTTTCCATCCCAAGATGCGCTTGCTTAGAAAATGCTTTTCAAAGGGATAGAGACTAATCACAGTTACTTTGGACCCAGATCGGGCCAGGGCGGTCATATCGGTTTGAGTGAATTTGGTCAAGGTGACCAGGCGATTCACGAATCGCTCGAGAAAATTTGGTGGACTGTAGTGCCAAATGGAATTCTTCCTGTTGGTATCCAGCGCGTTGATCTTCGTAGGGGGATACTTGAAACTTTTACTATAGGGTTTTAGGGAGGGATGGCAGTGAAGATCGACATAATGGGTTTCCATAGTATCTTAGGGTATTGATTATCACAAAGTTGCGATTAATTTTTCGGAATTAAAATAGGAAAATGCCTGTTTTTAAAATAAAAAAACCCCCGAAATATCGAGGGTTTGGAAGTTTGCCGACACTCTTAGAATTGGTATCGAAGTCCGAGCGCAATATCAAAATCAAGGTCGCTCTTAAAATCCCCGAATCCAATTTCGGGCCGGAAGTCCAATGAAATGAGCAATGGAATTTCAAAATCGTATTCAATCCCTATATCTCCTGCTCCAAAGAAAAAAGTCTCATCATCTGGATTACCTGGAAAATCATTGTCGAATACAACCTGGCCAATTCCACCTCCGGCACCCACATACCAGTTGAAATTACCGTCTAAGACGAATACCCATTGATAGAGTGCCGTAAGCTTGTAGGCCGCATTCTTATTGCCATCGTTCCAACCCAGGCCAAATTCCAGCCGGTTATTTTCCGATAAGGCACGTTGATAATTGATCTCTGTTCCCAGGCCATCGTTGTCACCAACACGAATACCAATGGCGTTGTCGGAGATTCCTTGAGAAAATGCGGTTAATGAGCATCCCAAGACCGCGATAAGTACTAAAAAAGTTCTGTTCATAATTAGGTTTGAAGTTTAGCAATTGATGTTTGAATGTAACAAATAACGAAAATTGTCGCATTTCAGTCTAACGAATATTATAAAAATTTATTCTGATAGAAAAATTTTTTCGATGCACTCATTTACCAGCTGTAAAGCTAACTGGTTCGCCACGATCCCTTCATTTGGAAGAAGCGGCGCTTACGGCTACCATTACAGATGTGAACCTGTCGTGTTTCTGAAAGATAAAGCAAGCTGCTGTTTCTATATTCGGAAGGAATCAATACATTTGTTAAAACGGTTTCTATGGCGGGTAATACCTTCGGAACACATTTCAAACTAACTACATTTGGGGAATCTCACGGTGTTGCGATAGGTGGAATTATCGATGGATGTCCGGCAGGACTGCAACTAGACCTGGAAGCGATCGAACAGGAAATGCAACGCCGAAAGCCAGGCCAATCCAAGATCGTAACGCAACGTAAAGAAGCCGACAGCGTACGATTTTTATCCGGTATCTTTGAAGGAACTACAACAGGTACTCCCATTGGATTTGTGATCGAAAATACAGATCAGAAATCAAAGGATTATTCGCATATAAAAGACACCTACAGACCCTCTCACGCCGATTATACCTACGATAAAAAGTATGGGATACGAGACTATCGAGGCGGCGGCAGATCGTCTGCCCGGGAGACGGCATGCAGGGTAGTCGCAGGCGCCATAGCGAAACAACTGCTCAAAGGCTTACAAATCACGGCCTATGTTTCCAGCGTAGGTGAATTAAATCTTGAAACGCATTATAAAGAATTGGATTTCGACCAGATCGAGCAGAACCCGGTACGTACTGCCGATGCCCAAATGGCAGTGAAGATGGAGGCCTATATAAAGGAAATAAAAAAATTGGGCGATACGGTTGGCGGCACGATTACATGTGTTGCTCAAAATGTCCCGGTGGGGCTTGGAGAACCTGTCTTCGACAAATTAAATGCCCAACTGGGTAAGGCCATGTTATCGATTAATGCCGTAAAGGGTTTTGAACTAGGCAGCGGTTTTGCCGGAACCCGGCAGAGAGGCAGTGAACACAATGACCTGTTCAACGAAGATGGCAGTACTCAAACAAATAACAGCGGTGGGATCCAGGGAGGAATAAGCAACGGACAAGATATTTACTTTTCGGTGGCGTTTAAACCTGTAGCCACAATTATGCAAAAGCAGCAAACCATAAATAGTAAAGGGGAGCAAGTTGAAATGCAGGGTAAAGGCAGACATGACCCTTGCGTGGTTCCCAGGGCCGTTCCTATCGTAGAGGCCATGACTGCTCTGGTACTAGCCGATTTCTGGCTGCTCAACAAACTTTCGAAACTTTAATTCTGAATATGAAGAAATTAGCGCTACACTGGAAAATACTTATTGGAATGGTACTGGGGATCGTCTTCGGTTTTATCATGACCGGAGTAAACGGAGGTCAGGAGTTCGTCGACGATTGGATCAATCCTTTTGGGACTATTTTTGTGAAGCTTTTGAAACTCATTGCAATTCCATTGATTCTTGCTTCCCTGATCAAAGGAATTTCAGATCTCAAGGACATTTCCAAATTCAGTAATATTGGACTCCGTACTATTGCTACCTACATTGTAACCACCATCGTCGCCATTACAATCGGCCTGGTGCTGGTTAATTTGGTGGAGCCGGGATCGGGGATTTCCGAAGAAACTGTGGCGAAATTATCGGCAACCTACGCGGAAGATGGGGCAGTGCAATCCAAAATTGTGGAGGCTGGTAAAGATAGGGGACCATTGCAGTTTATCGTAGAGATGGTTCCGGACAATGCATTCAGCGCCTTCAGTGATAATAAATTGATGTTGCAGGTGATATTCTTCACTATTTTATTCGGAATTTCAATGCTGTTGATTGGTGAGAAAAACGCCCAACCTCTCAAGCGTTTCTTCGATTCACTCAATGACGTGGTATTGAAGATGGTAGATGTGATCATGCTTTCTGCTCCTTATGCTGTATTTGCTTTATTGGCACAGGTAGTGGTCACGGCAGGAGATCCGGAAATCCTGACCAAACTCTTGGCATATTCAGGAGTAGTAGTAGCAGGGCTTTTAATCATGATCGGTTTTTATTTGCTCATCGTGACATTCTACACCCGCAAAAATCCTTGGTGGTTTTTGAAGGAGATAAGTCCGGCCCAATTACTTGCATTTTCCACAAGTTCTAGTGCCGCAACGCTTCCAGTTACCATGGAGCGTGTTGAAGAACATATTGGTGTTGATAAAGAAGTTTCAAGTTTCGTGCTACCGGTAGGAGCTACGATCAATATGGATGGAACTAGTTTGTATCAGGCAGTGGCAGCCGTATTTATCATGCAGGTTCTTTGGCCTGAAGGCTTGACCATGAGTAATCAACTTACCATTATCCTTACGGCACTTTTGGCATCTATAGGCTCTGCAGCAGTTCCAGGCGCCGGAATGGTTATGCTGGTAATTGTCTTGGAAGCTATTGGCTTCCCGGCAGCAAAACTACCCATTGCCCTGGCGCTGATCTTTGCCGTGGACAGACCGCTGGACATGTGTCGCACCGTGATCAACGTTACGGGTGACGCCACCGTTTCTATGCTCGTTGCCAAATCAGTAGGTAAATTGGGAACTCCCAAAGTGAAAGATTGGGACGATCACTATGACGAAGTGAAATAGCCATTTAAAAGGCTGATTAAATCCTTGTTTTTTAGGATTAGCCTTGCTTCCGAATTTCAACTGTATGTGGGTAAGGGATCTCGATACCTGCTTGATCCAACGCTTTCTTGGCGCGTTCCAGCGTGGTGAAATAGACGTCCCAATAATCTTCGGTTTTTACTGCAGGCCGAACAGCAAAATTTACCGAACTATCGGCCAATTCAGATACTTCAACCATGGGTGGAGGGTCTTTAAGTACCTTTTCCTGCGAGGTAAGTACATTCATAAGAACTTCCTTCGTTTGCCGGATATCGGCGTCGTAGCTCACACCAATCGTATGAAAAACCTTCAGCACACCATGGCTGCTTAAATTTGTAATATTTCCATTGGACATGGCCCCATTGGGGATGATCACCAGTTTATTATCGGGCGTTTTTATTTTGGTGGTGAAGATATCGATCTCTATTACATGCCCTATCTCACCTTGTGCCTGGATAAGGTCGCCCAATTTGTACGGTCTGAACGCCATAATGAGAAATCCACCAGCAAGATTGGCCAGTGATCCCTGTAGCGCTAGGCCAATACCCAGGCCCAGTGCGGCCAGAATACCCATAAGAGCAGTGGTTTCTATTCCTAATTGCCCAAGTACTGCAATGATTAGGAAGATCTTCAGGGCCCATCCCAGTAAGTTCAGTATAAATTTAAGTAAAGTACCGTCCAGGCGACCACCTTCAGATCGTTTACGCACAATACGAATGATCCTTTTGATCACCCATAATCCAATGACCAGTAATCCTATTGCAGCCAATAATTTTGGACCGTATTCAACAAATAGATCTTTTCCTTTATCCAGGTACTTTTGATAATCTTCCATGATGTGAGGTTTGTTTTTTGGAAGAATAAATATAATCAAAGCTGTAGAATCGTGTGCTGGTTCAACGTTCAAACTTGAATGCCATAAAGAAATCTAGAATTATTACTTTTATACCCTAAATAAAAACTACCGTCATGAATGTTTGTTTTATCATGTATCCATGGGAAGAAATGGATCCGGAAAACGACTCTACCCTTGCTCTCATCCAGGAGTTTGCCCGTCGAGGGCATGGCTTGGCAACAACAACCCCGGCTAATCTTACGATTCGGGATAGTGTTGCATTTGCCTTTTGTAAGTGCCTGAAGCGAGCCGATAAGATATCGAACAATCTCAAGTCGTTTCATAACCGAGCCGAATTCTACGATGAAATGTTACCCCTGGCAGGATTTGACGCTATAATTCTACGTTCAAACCCGCCCCTGGATATGATCATGCTCAATTTCCTGGACAGCGTCAAGGACGATGTATTTATTATGAATGATCTGGATGGGATTCGCAGAGCGAACAACAAATTGTATACGGCGGTTTTTGAAGATGATAAGAATGAGATTATCCCCAAAACCCATGTTACCAAGAACAAGTCCTACCTAAAGAAAGTGATCAAGGAAGGCCCGGATAAAATGATCCTGAAACCCTTGAACGGATTTGGAGGATCCGGGGTTATCCTTATTGAAAAACGAGCCATGAAAAGTATTAATTCCTTGCTCGATTTTTACATCGATAATAAGGACGGTACTTCCAATTATGTGATTCTTCAGGATTATATTGAGGGAGCCGATCAGGGTGATGTGCGCATCTTAATGCTGAACGGACTGCCCATAGGTGCTATGAAACGCGTCCCAGGTGATGAAGATCATCGCTCCAATGTGAGTGCAGGGGGATCTGTTCAAAAACATTCTTTAAGCAAGCATGAAAAGGAATTATGCCGGCGTATAGGGCCCAAATTAGTCAAAGACGGATTATACTTTGTAGGGATCGATGTAATAGGAGGTATGCTGGTGGAAGTAAACGTGATGTCGCCGGGTGGGATCACTTACATCAATAAGGTCTACAAGCACAAAATACAAGAACAAGTGATCGACTTTGTGGAGGACAAGGTCCAGGAAAAGGTCAATGCATTCGAGCGCCGGCAAAAAATGAGAAAAACTGTAAGTGACGCCTAGTATGCAGCGATTATCTCACTTGGAGATCATTCGAAAGATCGAAAATGAGGAACGCTTTGAAGCCGTCTCCCAAGATTATTCATTTACACTGAAGATAGATGATTATGTACCCTACATCTGTGGGGCTGTCCACGATGGGCATCAGTTTCGCAAAGAACTTTGGGAAAATTGTCTGCACTCTGCATACGATCGCTGGTATGAAGAAGATCCGGCCACCAAAGAATTTGTGAAATCACATCCTATTGTGATCGCCGGATGTGACAGCAGGTTCGAATACGACTTGAACCGGGATCCGGAAAACGCCATCTATGAAGACGCATGGGGTAAGCGACTTTGGAAGAAACCACTCACCAGGAAACAACACAACGAGAGCCTGGCTAAACATTCACGCTTCTATGAAGTTGTGCATGCGCTCGTTGCAAAGGTAGAGGGGAAATATGGTGCAGCCGTCGTTTACGATATCCATAGTTATAACTGGCGCCGCTGGGACCGGGAAGTACCGGTGATAAATTTGGGGACCGCCAATATTGACAATGAACGATTTGGTAAGGAAGTTGAGTCCTGGCGAATCTCATTATCGCAACTGGATCTGCCGCACGGTATTGAAAGTACCTCCAAGATCAACAACACGTTCCACGGGAATGGTTATTTCTTGAAATTTATTACGAAAAACTTCCGAAATACATTAGTTTTGGCCACCGAGTTTAAAAAAATCTATTGTGACGAGCTTGGACAGATAATTTATCCCGAAGTGGTTTCAGCCATCGAAACTCAACTACGATCCAAGTTGAAAGAACACGCCAAGTCCTTTCATGCATCCCATAAGAAATAATATGACCTATCCCGAAAGTATTGTAGTGGAACATCCAAATTTATTTAGAATTGATTCTAATTTGAATAAATTGGTCAAGCGAATCGAACTGCTCAATTATATTAACCCAGTCAATATTGAGCAGGAAAAACGAAGTTTCTTCAGCTCCAAATACAACATAAACCCAAACTTCAAATACCGTCGCATCGACTTCGATGCTCATAAACTACAACAGGACTTGTTTTCTCAGGATATCGATAGTATTTTGGATGAAGAGACACGTGCATTTTACCGCGATGTGATCTACGATTATTCGGGACTAATTCAGTGCATTGAAACGATTGGTAAAGGATCTAAATTCTATTTTAACGCATTAAAATCCTTTGGAACACCCACCGAAAAAGATGTGGAAAATGCCCAGTTCATTCTCCATTTTGAAGATGAAGACGATCCGGAACTCTTTCCTGTTTTCAACGTAGATCAAGCCGCTGAATATTTTACAGAATATTCCAAACAATACGATTTTAACTATTCGATAAAGTTCTCTACAAAGATCTCGGCTGCGGCCATGGTTCAGAATAATACACAAACTCTAATTCTTAAAAAGAACCACAGATTTAGCCCAAACCAGTTGAAGGTACTTGCCAATCACGAAATTGGGGTACATATGGTAACCACCTTCAACGGAATGGACCAGTCCTTGAAAATATTTCATAATGGATTCCCCAATAACCTGGAGACCCAGGAAGGACTTGCTGTTTTCAGTGAATATATGAGCGGCTGTTTAACGTTATTCCGGCTCAAAGAGCTTTCATACCGGGTGTTGGCGGCAGATAGTCTTCGGAAAGGTTTCGATTTCAGCGACACCTTCGACCTGTTGCATAACCAATATAAATTGAACAGGGAAGAAGCATACTCCATCTCCTTACGTGCTCACCGGGGAGGGGGTTTTACGAAAGATTTTCTCTATCTAACCGGGTTAAAGCGCATCTATGATCGATACCAAACCAATGAGGACCTAAGTCTCCTCCAGCTCGGAAAGGTTTCACTCGAACATCTAGATTTGGTGAATCGTTGGCAGGACATGGGGCTCACCCATGCCCTTAAGTATCGCAACCTTGCATTCGATAACAATGATAATGTCAATCCGAAACTTGATTTTATCCTTCAGAATCTAAAATAATCTATAGAAATTTTGAGCGGAGCTCTGGCGTAGGGACCATACAGCTTTCACGCTTGCCGTACCAATTATAGCGATTTTTGGCAATCCAGTCGTACACCCAATTCCGAAGAAATACCGGTAAGATGATTAATCCATAAAATAATGGATATGCCCCGCCTAAATACTTGGTGATCTTTAAAGCGGCAGTTGATTTAATAAATGCTTTATTGTTGTCAATGAGAATGATGGAATCTGTTTTGGCAGGGTCAATACGATATCTTTCCACGAGCTCCTGTCCGGCTTCTGATTGCAAAGCAGCAAACTTAAAACGGTTTTTCTTGTCTCTCTTTATCACAAAAGTGACCGAATTGTTGCACAAATTACAAACACCGTCAAAAAGTATGATCTTCGAGTTTTCCATCAGGCTTTTTCCAATTCTTCCAGTCCTACATCGGCCATAAACAGGCCATAATTCACTTTGGCGTTTTTCTTTTCAATGCTATCGATGGTTCCTACCGCTCGTCCGTCTATCATACGAACCGTATCACCCACTTTCAATTCCACTTTTGGTTTGGGAGGGGGAGATTTCGCGGCCTCAGCCTTTGCTTTCTTTTTCTTTTTCCGAATGACAGCCACTTTTTGTTCCACTTCCTGTTTTAATTCATGGGCCCTGGCTTTCTCTTTTTTCTTTTTCTCCCTGGACTTCGGAACAGGCTTCTTCCTTTTGCTATTCTCAATCATCACCAGTTTCATTATTTCATCGATCAATTGTCGCTTCTGTTTGTTGTTGAAGTACTTTTCTGAAAGCACATCGAATTTCTTTCCCAAAGAAATAAGGCGGATATTCGAATCGAAAAGTTCCTGGTAGCTCTCCAATTTCTGCTGTATTCGCTGATTGATCTCCTCCATTTGCCTGCTTTCGAGTCTCGCTTTCTCTTCTTCGGTTTTCAATGATTCGGAGGTCTTACGCAGCTTACTGCGCTCCTTTTGCAGATTGGCAATGGTTTTATCGAATCGCACTTTTCCACTTTCGATCTTCTTCTTAGCTCGATTGATAAGGCTGTATGGGATCCCGTTCTTTTGAGCCACTTCAAAGGTAAAAGAGCTTCCGGCTTCTCCTAATTGAAGGTGAAAGATAGGTTCCAGACTTCTGCTATCGAATTGCATATTGGCATTCATGGCATGTGGCAATTCGTTTGCCAGCAATTTTAAATTCGCGTAATGGGTGGTGATTATCCCGAAGGCTTCCCGTTCATAAAAAACTTCCAAAAAAGTTTCGGCAAGCGCTCCTCCTAATTCAGGATCACTTCCGGTTCCAAACTCATCGATAAGGAACAGTGTATTTTTATTGCACTTTTTCAGGAACTGATTCATCTTCTTTAGCCTGTAACTGTAGGTACTTAAGTGATTTTCTATGGATTGATTATCTCCAATATCGGTTAGAATCCTGTCAAAAAGGCACAGCTCGCTCATGGGATCTACCGGAATGAGAATTCCGCTTTGAAGCATGGCCTGAAGCAGCCCAACAGTTTTAAGCGTAATACTCTTTCCGCCTGCATTCGGGCCTGAGATGACGATGATTCGATTCTGCGAACTCAATTCGATCGTTTGCGGATACGTTTTCTCCTTTCTGGCTTTGTTGGCGACTAACAGCAATGGGTGGAATGCCTTTTTCAGAAAAGTCCTTCGTACTTCAGAAATAATAGGAAGAGTGCCCTTGATTTTCTTTGCATACTTTGCCTTGGCATGAAGCATGTCTATCGCTATCAAATAGTCCTGGTAGGATCGAAGTAAACCTCGAAAGGGGCGAAGCGCGTCGGTGAGCTCTTTGATGATCTTTTTTACTTCTTCGAGCTCTTCGTATTGCAAATTACTCAGTTCATTGGCATATTCCAGGGTCTCCTGCGGTTCCATGTAAACAATAATGCCCGTTTTCGACTGCCCCAGAACAGTTCCTCTTATCTTTTTCCGGTGCATTGCCTTCACGGCCAATACTCTCCTGTTCTCGACGATGGTTTCCCGTATCTCATCAAGATAGTCGGCCTTGGTATAGCTTGTTAGTGCCTTTGTAAAGGAAGAATTAATACTGGTTTTGACTACCTGCAACCGTTTTCTGATCGCCGCCAAATCCGGGGATGCATCGTCTTTTATCTGTCCATAACGATCGATCTTTTTTTGGATCTCATCAGATATGACTGCGGTGTACTCGATTGTAGCTGCCATTTCCTCTAAATACACGTAGAATTCCTTGTACTTGTTGAAGAATTTCAGCAAATCTTTGGTGGTTTCCGTAACCGACAGTATACGTCGGAAACCGATCATTTCGAGGCTGCTATTCTCAATTTCAAGAAGTTTTAATTCAGAATGTATGGCATCGAAACCGTGATTGGGTATGCCGTTATCGTTTTCGAATGATGCCAGGAATTCCCGTGTTCGCTGCAATTCGGGCAGGACATCAGCGTGCTCGGAAAGAGGAGAGATCCTACGTACAGCCTCCCTACCCACCTCTGTAATGCAGGCACCTGCAATTTGTTGAAGTACGGCGGGAAATTCTAGGTCGCCTAGCGTTTTCTTGTCAATTCGAACCATGGATCATTTCAGAAAATGTAAAAGTAGTTTCAGAAAACCTACGCCTACAACTGGGTGAAAAAAACTATTTTTACAGAAGCAAAAATACGAATAATGCCTGTAAATATTCATCCTTCCTGGCAGGAGGAACTCAACGGAGAATTTGAAAAACCGTACTTCATGGAGCTCATCCAATTTGTACGTGATGAGTATAACAAAAATACCTGTTATCCTCCTGGGAAGAAAATCTTCGCGGCCTTCGATCATACTCCCTTCGAGGAGGTAAAAGTAATAGTACTTGGACAGGATCCCTATCACGGCCCAGGGCAGGCTAATGGTCTTTGTTTTTCGGTTGCCGATGGTGTTGCTGTTCCACCATCCTTGCAAAATATGTTCAAAGAAATTGAAGATGATCTGGGAAGGAAGTCCTCGAAGACAGGGAACCTGGAACAATGGGCAGATCAGGGAGTTTTATTACTGAATGCTACTTTAACAGTGCGGGCACAGCAGGCGGGAAGTCATCAAAATAAAGGATGGGAACTTTTCACAGATGCAGTTATTAAAAAACTATCTCAGAAAAGGGAAGGACTCGTATTCATGCTATGGGGAGGCTACGCCAAACGCAAGGGCTCCAAGATCGATACCTCAAAACACCTGGTGCTTTCCAGTGGCCATCCATCACCACTTAGCGCTAACCGAGGCTATTGGTTTGGAAATAAACATTTCAGCAAGGCAAATAAATACCTGCAGAATCAAGGGAAAAATGCGATTGATTGGTAAAAGGAGCGTGGTCTATTCCTCCTCCGGGAAGTCCGGCTCGGTAGTATCGTTACAACTGAATTGAAGTAACAGGAAGTTAGTGACCAGCAGTGCCCCCAAAACTATTAAAAATGTGGTCATTATATCGATTGTTTGGTAATAAGAGGATGACCATTGAAAAGGGTTGCGTAAGATTCATAAAAAAAATTTATGACTCGAAATTATACAGAATTCTGTTGGACGGCCAAACTTCATCGATCAGGTCTAACTGAACTAATTTCTCCTGTATTTTAGTTAGTTCTTCCTCTGCAATATTGCTTTGCGACCATCGTGTTAACGAAAGCCACAAGCGAACATCTTCGATCTTTTGATCGTACCTTTTCGATATCATCGAATCGATTCCCGGCAGGTCCTTGAAAGTGCGGGTGTTGTCATTTATTATATTCAGGATCTTTTGTACAGATTCCCGATCTTCTTCGAGCACATCGTCTCTCACCGCGATCACAAAACAGGGCCAGGGGGTAGGACATTCTCCCAGCAGGCGAAAAATACCCTGATCCACATACGGTTTGGTGGTGAATTTTTCCCACATGAAATAATCACCATTTCCCAAGGGAAGATTTTCCAGGGCGCCATCCAAATTCTTGATCACTTCAAACTCGAGATCAGTTTCAACATTCCACCCTTGTCGTTCGGCATTGACAAATGCCATGAGATGTGAGCCGCTCCCGTATCTGCTAATCGCTGCCGCTGTACCTTTTAGATCCTCTAGCTCTTGATAGGATGAATTATCGGCCACATGAATGCCCCAAATCAAAGGTGATTTAACGAAAACCTGGACGATCTTGCATTCATTTCCTTTGATAATGTCGCGAACAATTCCCTCGGTAAGAATGACCGCCATATCGATTTCTTTATTCCGAAGTGCTTTACACATCTGACCGGTACCGCCATAAAAATCGGTCCATCTCAGGTTTATCCCCACTTCCTGGTACTTTTTGTCCCGGAGGGTTAGATACCAAGGCAGGTTGAAATGTTCTGGTACGCCACCTATGAGCATTTTTTTCATTGCACAAGCAGGTTTAAAGTGGAGGTGATAAGGTGTTCGACCGATGCAGCCGTATCTCTGCTGAAGGCTTTGGTAGCCCTGTTCGCTAATATAGTATTGAGGGATATCGCCCGGTGTCCCAGTAGGTGAGCCATTTTATAGATTGCCGAAGTTTCCATCTCGAAATTGGCGATTCGACTTCCCTCATGCTCGAAACTGGCAATTTTTTCGTTCAGTCGATCGTCCTTCAACCGCAATCTCAAAGCTCTCCCTTGAGGCCCATAAAAACCAACGCTGGTGACCGTTATTCCTCGTTGAAACCGGTCGCTCTCAAATCGTTTTAATAACTCCTTATCTGCATGAACAGCATAAGGCCGAGACCACCTTTGATCCCATTCGGTATGTTTCATAAAGGCTTCAGCAAGCGCCTTATCTGAACGCTCCACCTGCTCATAAAACTGGAACAAATTATCCAATCCAATGGCCTTTTCGGAGACAACCAGGCTATCTACAGGAATGTCCTCCTGAACAGCCCCACTGGTTCCCACCCGTATGAATTCAAGCTGTGTGAATTCCTTCCGGATCGTACGAGTGCTAAAATCTATGTTGAAGAGGGCATCCAATTCGTTTATGACAATATCTATATTGTCGGTGCCAATGCCTGTAGAAATGACAGTTAAATGTTTTCCTTTGTAATACCCTGTCTCCGACTTGAATTCACGTTTCTGAACGCTGTTTTCAATTCGATCAAAATGCCGGGTGATTTCACTTACACGGCCGGGATCACCTACCGTTAGGATCGTGGTAGCAACTTGCCCAGGCTTTAAATGAAGGTGGTAGATGCTGCCATCTGGGTTGAGTATGAGTTCAGATTCAGATAGTTTCATCCACCAACTCGTTTGGTTTTGAAACCTTTCTCTTGTAAAAATCGCATGATCTTGTCCCGGTAATCGCCCTGAATGATGATCTGCTCATTTTTAAAACTTCCACCCACACCCAGCAGTTGTTTCAATTCTTTGGCCAATTGCTTGAAATCGCTTCGGGCACCTGTATACCCTTCAATAATGGTAATAGGTTTACCCTTGCGTTTTTCGTACTTACATATTAGCGGGTCGTCCTGCAACCAGAGAGGAGGTCCCTGGGGCGCTTTTTTTTCTTCGGAAGGAGATTCTTCTGAAATATGCTCCGGGAATAATTTTTTTAACTGGTCCTGTATATCCATTACTTTTTTATAAGTCCGATGTCAACCAGACGCTGGTGTAAGAATTCGCCGGCAGTAATATCGTCGAATGCTTTGGGGTGTTCGGCATCCACACACTCCGGCATACAACTTAGGTCCATGTCTCCACGAGGATGCATAAAGAATGGAATGGAGTAGCGAGGTTTTCCCCATTGTTCCCTGGGTGGGTTTACTACACGGTGAATCGTAGAACGCAACTTATTGTTAGTGTGCCGCTCCAGCATATCACCAACGTTTATAACAAGCTCGTCTTCTTCGGGAATGGCATCCATCCATTCTCCATCTTTCCGAAGTACCTGCAAACCACCGCTGGAAGCACCCATGAGCAAAGTGATCAAATTGATATCACCATGGGCGCCGGCACGTACCGCTCCTTTGGGTTCCTCCGTAATGGGAGGGTAGTGGATAGGTCTCAAAATTGAATTCCCGTTTTTCGCCCAATGGTCGAAGTAGAATTCATCAACCCCGATATATAAGGCCAAGGCCCTTAACACATAAATGCCGGTCTTTTCCAGTTGTCGATAGGCCTGCATACCTACCTTATTGAATTTGGGTAATTCGGAAACCTGAACATTATCGGGATATTCCTCAGGAAGATTTGCATTCGCCTCAGGTTCTTGCCCAAAATGCCAGAATTCCTTCAAGTCTCCTTCTTTTTTTCCTTTCGCATGCTCTTTTCCGAAGGAAACATAGCCACGCTGACCACCAAGGCCTTCGATCTCATATTTTCTTTTGGTTTCTAAATCTAAAGCGAAAAAAGCCTTTACCTCTTTGTATAGGTCTGCTACGAGTTCATCACTTAAAAAATGATTCTTTAAGGACACAAATCCGATTTCTTCATATGCCTTTCCAATCTCATCAACGAATTTCTGTTTTTTCTCATGGTTATCCGAAAGGAAATCGGAAAGGTCCACACTGGGTATATTGTTCATAACGTTCGTCTTTAAAGCTATACAAATATACCAATTATACGGTGGATTAGGAAGCTAAAAATTCCAGTAAATCGTGGGGTGGCTATGGGAATTTTTCTACATTTGATTCGTCAAATCAAGCCCATGGATTCCCAAACCAGTTCTTCTATCCACTTCAATTATGATCCAGACGGATTGGATGCCGAAACACTGCGCCAGCTTTACATTAATATGTTGAGGCCTCGACTCATCGAGGAAAAGATGCTCATTCTATTGCGTCAAGGTAAGATTTCCAAATGGTTCAGCGGGATAGGGCAGGAGGCGATTTCGATAGGGGTGACTTCCGCACTTCAAAGCGAGGAATACATTTTACCCATGCATCGCAATTTAGGCGTATTTACTACTCGGGGAATTCCATTGAACCGTTTATTCGCGCAGTGGCAGGGAAAAGCGAGCGGTTTTACCAAAGGGCGTGATCGAAGTTTTCATTTTGGTACGCAGGAATACAAGATCGTAGGGATGATCTCCCATTTAGGGCCTCAATTTGGAGTAGCCGACGGGATCGCTCTGGGAAATCTTTTGAAAGGAAATAACCAGGTCTGTGCTGTCTTTACCGGAGAGGGAGGAACCAGTGAAGGAGATATCCACGAGGCCCTGAATATCGCGTCGGTGTGGAAACTTCCTGTCCTTTTTTGCATTGAAAATAACGGCTACGGACTTTCAACACCTACCAATGAGCAATACAATTGTGAAAATCTGGTGGATCGTGGTGTAGGTTACGGTATGGAGGCACACATGATCGACGGAAATAATATTCTAGAGGTATTCACCAAAGTGAATGATATTGCAAACAGCATGCGCTCCAACCCACGCCCTGTGTTGCTTGAATTCAAAACGTTTCGAATGAGAGGCCATGAAGAGGCTAGTGGAACCAAATATGTGCCGGAAGAATTGATGGAAGCCTGGGCTCAAAAGGACCCTATTGCCAACTACGAGGCTTATCTGCTGGAAAAAAATTGGATCACCGAACAGGAGATCAATAAAATCAAGGAGGAAATAAAAAAAGAGATCGATACAAATCTCGAACTGGCATTTGGTGAAGAAGACACAACTTCAGATTCTATTAATGAATTAGATAATGTATATCAAGAGTTTGTATATCAAGAAGTTAAACCAAATACTGAGATAGAAAATATTCGGTTCGTCGATGCAATTTCTCAAGGTTTGATGCAATCGATGGAGCGCCATGAGAATAGCGTGATCTTGGGACAGGATATAGCCGAATATGGCGGAGTTTTCAAGATCACCGAAGGATTCCTGGAGAAATTCGGTCAGGCGCGAGTAAGAAATACACCTATTTGTGAGAGCGCGATCGTATCTGCCGCTATGGGATTATCCATCAACGGAATGAAGTCTATCGTGGAGATGCAGTTTGCCGATTTTGTGACTTCAGGTTTTAATCCCATCATTAATCACCTTGCGAAATCAAGTTATCGCTGGGGCCAGGCGGCCGACGTGGTAATTAGAATGCCCTGTGGGGCCGGGGTAGGCGCCGGTCCGTTTCATAGTCAGACAAACGAAGCCTGGTTTACGCACACTCCTGGGTTAAAAGTCGTTTACCCGGCTTTTCCATTCGATGCGAAAGGATTGCTTGCTACTGCGATTGAAGATCCCAATCCGGTCTTGTTTTTTGAACACAAGGCATTGTACCGCTCGATCAGGCAAGATGTCCCTACCGAATATTATACGTTGCCTTTTGGAAAAGCGGCCAGGTTGAGAGAAGGTGAAGATATTTCAGTGATTACTTATGGAGCAGGGGTTCACTGGGCCTTGGAGACATTGGAAGATATAGATACATCGGTGGATTTACTCGATTTACGCACCTTATCACCGTTGGACACAGAAGCCATTTTCGAATCGGTAAAGAAAACAGGAAAAGTGATCATCTTGCAGGAGGATTCTCTTTTTGGGGGAATTGCAAGTGATATATCTGCATTGATCTCTGAACATTGCTTCGAATTTCTCGATGCTCCCGTTCGCAGGGTGGCGAGCCTCGAAACACCCATTCCGTTTGCATCCTCCTTAGAGGACAATTACTTGCCTCGGAAACGCTTTAAGGAAACCCTATTACAGTTGTTGGAATACTAGTGACGCAAAATAGATTCTCTGTTCTGAAAGAAAATTCTTGCATAATTGGATAGTAATTTTTATACTATCTTTAAGTAACACTAAACGAACATTATTGCTGAATTTTAAAACCATCTATTTATGAAAAAAATATTGATTTTAGTGGTTCTCATGGGGATTGCGGCCTCATGCGGAACCCCGAAAACTGTTATTGAATCACGGAAGGTGATCAAGGGTTTCTGGAGCCTGGACAAAATTTCATATAGTGAACCAGGAACATTTACGGTTCAATTATTGAATGATACATCCCGAGAATGTTTTGAAGGAAGCACCTGGCGATTCATTCCTAATAACAATACAGGGAATTATACCATTGCCAATTCGAATTGTCCATCGGGAGAGCGATTCTTTATTTTTACCATACAGGAGATCGACCAGTCGACTGGATTGTATGATTTTCTGCTTAAACCAACCAATGAAAAGAAAAAATCTGAGGACAACATAGGCTTCCGGCTACGTTTGGCACAATTGAGCGAATCGTCCATCCAATGGGAGCAAACAGTAAGCCTGGAAGGTAAGCCTTTTACAATAAGTATGAATTTCTCAAAAATTGAATAAAACATGAAAAATATAATTAAAAAAATAGCGATGCTTGCAATGTCCGCGATTATGATAGTTGGACTTATGAGCTGTGAGGCTACAAGGAATGCGAATAATAAACAGAAGGGTGCCGTTATTGGTGCTGCTGGAGGAGCGGTCATTGGTGCGATATTGGGCAACAATGTTGGCAAAGGAGGAAATGGTGAAATTGGAGCCGTTGTTGGAGGTGTCGTAGGTGGCGCCGCTGGTGTCCTGATTGGGGCCAAAATGGACAAAAATGCACAGAAAATTGAAGAAGAAGTTCCGGGAGCCAAAGTAGAACGTGTAGATGATGGAATTGTCATTACTTTCGACGGCGAGAATAGCGGGGTGTATTTTGACACTAACAAGTATAACATAAATGCGGATTCTCAGGTCACCCTGGACAGGTTAGCCGCCGTGCTTGTTGAATTTCCAGATACGGATGTTCTCGTGGTTGGGCACACAGATAGTGTGGGTGCCGAGGAATATAATATGACTCTTTCCAAGAACAGGGCCCAATCGGTTACGAACTATTTTACCGGTCCCAAAGGATTGAGCCCGGGTAGATTCAATACCAATTGGTTTGGTGAATCCAGCCCCATCGCAACCAACGATACAGCCGAGGGAAGAGCTCAAAACAGACGTGTAAACATAGTGATCGTGCCTAACGATAAAATGAAAGCCGAAGCCGAAAAACAGGCAGAAAAGAATTAAACAGAGCAGATCTTAGATAAATTCCCGGGCCAATTGGTCCGGGATTTTTTTTTCTGAAAAAATCGTCGGTACTTTAAGTAGTGGATTCTAAAAATAGCTATGATCTCATTGTGATTGGTGGCGGCCTTGCCGGCTTAGCCTGTGCCTTGCGACTTTCTAAGGTTGGATGTCGGGTATTGCTATTGGAAAAAAACCCTTATCCCCATCATAAGGTATGCGGCGAATATGTTTCCAATGAGATTTTGCCATATTTAAATAGTTTAGGTATTGATCCATTCGAAAGAGGAGCCGTTTCGATCGATCGTTTCGAAGTGAGTTCCATCGAGGGAAAAACTATACGTTCGAAGTTGCCCCTGGGAGGCTTCGGCATATCACGTTATGCCTTGGACAACTTGTTATACGAGAAGTTGAGTGAACGAGCCAAGGTACATTTCGAGACGGTTGAGGACCTTAATTTTTTACAGAACGAGTTTACTGTAAGTACCGTGGAAAAAAATAAATACCGAAGTAAGTTTGTCGTCGGTGCTTTTGGAAAACGATCCTTGTTGGACGTTACTTTAAAACGAAAATTTATTCGCCAAAAATCTCCCTGGCTGGGAGTGAAGGCCCATTACGAATATGAGTTTCCCGGTGATCTTGTGGCACTGCATAATTTTCGCGGTGGCTACTGCGGTCTATCTCAAGTAGAAACAGGATTGATAAACGCATGCTATCTTGCTACCTACAGCTCGTTTAGGAAGGCTGGAAGTCCTAAAGCCTTCAAGGAAAAGGTTCTAATCCAGAATCCGCATTTGCGACAATTCTTTTCAAAGGCAGTATCGGTATTTCCAAAACCTCTCACAATTGCACAGATCTCCTTCGAGCGGAAGCAAGCCGTAGAGGGCCATATTTATATGATTGGAGACAGCGCAGGTCTCATTCATCCGCTTTGCGGAAATGGGATGGCCATGGCTATTCACGCAGCAAAACTGTTTTGTGATCTATTCCTCGAAAGCGTAGATAAACCCAATTTTCGGCGAGTCGATCTTGAGCGGAATTACCGCCTGAAATGGGAAGCGACTTTTTCCAGGAGAATACAGACCGGGAGGATGATCCAGCGATTATTTTTAAATCCGGCCACGGCAAATATGGGTATGAAGATTGCCCGGATCTTCCCGTCTGTGATTCCTAAAATAATTAGTAAAACGCACGGAGATGTTGTGATATGATCCAATTTTCTTCAACATATCGTTCCGAAGAGAAGGAGATCATGGATGATCTCACGTTCCACGGCCCTGAAATGGAGCAACTCCTTGTTGACCTTTCAAAAGTAAATCGTTTCCTGGGCGGAAACCGGATCACTCTCAATGGCTTAGGCTATTTAATGAAAGAACGAATGGGAAAACCGACTACCTCGATAGTGGATGTGGGATGCGGAGATGGAGAGACCCTTCGGCGATGTTATTTTTGGGGTAAACGGAACAACTACGAGTTTAATCTTATGGGACTTGATGCCAATATCCACATCATAAAGGAAGCCGAAGAGCGTTCCGAAGGAATTAAAAACATTAACTTTAAAGCGGTTAATGTGCTAGATGAAAAAGAACCTATCCCCAAGCATGACATCGCAGTGTTTTCACTTTTTTTGCATCATTTTCCTGAGAAAGAAATAGAGCAAATTTTAAGCAGGGTCTGGGCTCAATGTAGTACCGGGATAATCATTAACGACCTGCATAGAAGCGTTTGGGCGTTCAATTTATTCCGAATTTTCAGTGCTTTTTTCGTGAAGACCAAAACGGCTCGACACGACGGCCTGGTCTCTGTGGCACGGGGCTTCAGAAGGCATGAACTGGAAAAATTAGCTTCCGGGTTGGAAGGTAGTCATCGTATTAAATGGAAATGGGCCTTCAGGTATCAATGGATCATCAAAAAATGAACGTACATATTACAGCAACGGCCAAGCAATTACCTCCCTATACTCGTGATATTAGTGAGATCATTCCCTATGTAGATACCTGGTTGAGTGGGCAGGAGGACCGTTTCAGGCGAAAAGTGATCAAGATATTTGAGGGAGCCGGGGTGGATCGCAGGTATTCGATTATGGATGCACAGGATGTTTTTTTGAATTCTACTTTTGAGGAAAGAAATGACGTATACGTGAAAGAGATGACGGTGCTGGGGCAAAAATGTCTGGAAAAAGCGCTGGATAAAGTGAATTGGCAACCAAGCGATATTGACTTTCTCATAACCGTTAGCTGTACAGGGATCATGATCCCTTCCGTTGATGCCTATCTCATCAACGAACTGAAAATGCGCCAAGATGTAGTGCGTCTTCCCGTAACTGAAATGGGTTGTGCCGCCGGGGTGTCGGGAGTTATTTATGCTCGGAATTTTTTAAAGGCCAATCCCGGAAAACGAGCTGCGGTGATCGCCTTGGAATCTCCCACAGCAACCTTTCAATTGAACGATTTTTCCATGGTAAATATAGTCAGCGCGGCGATTTTCGGAGATGGCGCAGCCTGTGTTTTACTATCTTCGGAAGAGGATGCCCCGGGGCCGAAGATCCTGGACGAAGCCATGTATCATTTTTATGATTCCACTTCCATGATGGGCTTTAAGCTGGTCAATACCGGTTTGCAAATGATCCTGGATAAAGAGGTTCCAGAGAAGATCGCACATCATTTTCCGGAGATCGTTCATCCGTTCCTCGCAAGAAATAATTTATCGATCGAAGAAGTGGACCATCTTATCTTCCATCCAGGGGGAAAAAAGATCGTACAAACGGTAGAAGACCTTTTTGGTGATCTTGGCAAGAATATCGATGATACCAAAGAAGTGCTTAAATTGTATGGTAATATGAGTAGTGCTACCATTCTCTATGTATTGGAGCAATTTATGGATAAGAATATTCCTAGCGGTGAGCTAGGCCTGATGCTGAGTTTCGGGCCCGGTTTTTCTGCTCAGCGTGTTTTAATTGAATTTTAATGAAGGACGAATTTAAAAATAGTTGGGCCGTTATTTTGGGAGGCAGCCAGGGATTGGGCTTTGCGAGCGCAAGGAAATTAGCTTCCCATGGGATGAATATCTGCATCGTACATCGTGATCGAAAATCGGATGTTTCAAAGCTTGAAAATGCATTTAATGACCTGCGTGATCTTGGTGTAGAATTGAAGACCTTCAATATGGACCTTCTCAAGATTGAAACACAAAAGGAAGTGATCGCTGCAATACCGCAGGGATCGGTTAGTTTATTATTACACAGCATAGCCAAGGGAAGTGTAAAACCGTTATATGCCGAAAATGATGAAGCACTTGATCAGGAAGATTTTTTGCTCACCATCCGTGCTATGGGCACTTCCTGGTTGGAATGGACCCAGGCTTTCATAAAGGCCGGACTGTTTGCTAAAGATGCTCGTAACCTCGCTTTTACAAGTGAAGGCAATAAGAAAGCGCTGAAGTACTATGGGGCAGTCTCGGCAGCCAAAGCAACTTTGGAATCTCTTATGCGACAAATGGCATTGGAATTGGCACCATTGGGCATTCGCTCAAACTGCATTCAGGCAGGTGTGACGCGAACTATTTCTTTCAATCGCATACCTGGGAGCGAACAAGTTGCCCAATTCACTGAAAAAAGAAACCCTTTTCATCGGTTAACGCGGCCCGAAGACGTGGCCAATGCGGTTTATTTACTCACTAAAGAGGAAGCCGCATGGATCAATGGCGCAGTGATCCCGGTAGATGGAGGTGAAAGCATTCGTTAATGAAGAGAGCCATGACTTTTCCAGAGATCATAGCACAATTGCCCTACGGCAAACCGTTTTTATTCGTCGATACGTTACAGGAGATCAGTGACGACCATATTGTGGGTTCTTATACGTTTAAAAAGGATGAGTACTTTTACAAAGGACATTTCACAGGTCGCCCTGTCACACCAGGAGTAATCCTAACTGAATGTATGGCCCAAATTGGTGTTGTATGCCTGGGGATTCGATTGATCGACGGACTTTCTGCCCAATCGAAGATCGCTTTGGTAAGTAGTGAAGTCGATTTTCAGCTGCCAGTGCTCCCCGGCGAGACAGTATGGGTACATTCCGAAAAGGAATACTTTCGATTTGGTAAACTGAAATGCAAGGTTAAAATGCTGAATGAAAATGACGAATTGATTTGCAGGGGAACGATTTCCGGAATGCTCAAAAAATAGTAAAGGATTTGAAGAACCGAGTGGTGATCACAGGATTAGGAATAGTATCTCCCAACGGAGTAGGTGTTCCGAAATTCCTAAATTCTATCAAGAATGGAGTATCGGGAGTACGATTCTTCCCCGAACTGCAGAAACTCAATTTTTCGTGTCAGATAGGCGCTAAACCCAAGGTTTCAGAAGTCGAGAAAACCAACTACTTCACAAATTTAGAACTCAAAAACTTCAATAGCAACGGAATTTTATACGGTGTGATGGCCGGTTTGGACGCCCTCGAGGATGCCGGAATTCAGAAAAAGGAAATTTCTGAGCTGCCAGATTGGGATCTGGGAGTGATCTTCGGGACCGGGACCAGCGGAGTAGAGAAATTCAGGGAAGCCATTTATAAATTGGATGCGGGGAAAGTACGCCGACTAGGATCTACTACGGTGGGCCAGACCATGGCTAGTGGAATTAGTGCTTACTTGGGAGGAAAGATTGGTGCAGGGAACCGGGTGACCACCAATTCATCGGCTTGTGCCACCGGCACCGAAGCCATATTCATGGCCTACGAGCAGATCGCCTCCGGAACGGCCAGGAAGATCTTATGTGGTAGTTGTAGTGATGACGGACCCTATGTGTGGGGTGGATTCGATGCTATGAAGGTCACCACCTTTAAGCACAATGACCAACCCGAATCGGGGTCCAGGCCATTAAGCGCAACCGCTAGTGGCTTTGTTCCCGGGAGTGGAGCAGGAGCGTTAATGCTGGAGTCCATGGAGAGTGCTTCAGAGCGCGGCGCCACCATTTATGCTGAAGTATTAGGAGGACATGTAAACAGCGGGGGGCAGCGATTGGGAGGATCCATGACCGCACCGAACAGTGTGGCCGTGCAAAGATGCATTAAAAAGGCCTTAAGCCATTCCGAAGTAAAACCCCAGGAGATCGATTATATCAATGGTCATTTAACGGCTACGATCAAAGACCCGGTGGAGATCGAAAACTGGTGTGTAGCTTTGGGTCGGGATGGCTCCAATTTTCCCTACGTGAACTCGTTGAAATCCATGGTAGGTCATGGGTTGGCAGCCAGCGGGAGTATGGAGGCAGTTTCGGCGGTGCTTCAACTGCATCATGGTTTTGTCTTTCCCAATATCAATTGTGATGACCTGCATCCGGAGATCTCAAACCGGATCGATCCACGATGCATTCCTCTGGAAAAAATCGACGTCGATCTTAGAACAATCGTTAAAGCCAGCTTTGGCTTTGGAGATGTCAACGCGTGTGTTATCTTTAGAAAAATTTAAAGAATGACCCAGGACGAAATCTACGATCAGCTAAGGAACATAATAAAGATCTACCTTCCCGAAGATGTTTCCGAAGAAAATATTACCCCCGAAAGTCATCTTGTAAAAGAGTTAAATATAAATTCTTCTCATTTGGTTGATATAGTCCTGGATGTGGAGGACGCCTTCGATATCGAGATCAAAGACACTGAGTTGGAAGCGATGGATACTGTCTCCAGTGCCGTGGAAATAATTCAGAATAAAATCAACCAATAATCAAATCTTTCTTATGGAATCTGTCTTCGCCATTGAAAATTTTGTTTCTCTAGCCTTACTAATTTTGCTTCAGGCAGTATTGGGATTGGACAATTTGCTTTACATATCCATCGAATCGAAACGAGCTCCCATTGAGCGGCAAGCTCGAGTAAGACGTTTGGGAATTGGACTGGCGATCGTACTTCGAATTGTATTGCTCTTTGTACTGCTGAAATTGATCGACCTGTTCCAGGATCCCTGGTTTGAAATCAAGGACACTGGCATTTTCGACGGTTCATTCAACCTCCATAGTATCATCATCCTGTTTGGAGGAGTTTTTATTATGTACACAGCGATGAAGGAGATATGGCATATGATGGTGATCCATGAAGGACCTGACAAGGATGCGAAGCCTAAGTCCATAACCGCCATTATTATATCGATCGTCCTAATGAATTTGGTCTTTTCCTTCGATTCTATCCTGGGAGCCATCGCACTCACCGATGTTTTCTGGGTGATGGCCACAGCCATCATTATTGGTGGTCTCATGATGATCTGGTTGAGCGGAAGGGTAACGGCATTCCTTAAAAAGAATAGAATGTACGAGGTGTTAGGATTGTTCATATTGTTGATCGTAGGTATCATGTTATTATCGGAAGGAGGCCATTTGGCACATTTGAAGATCTTCGATAATGAAGTGACTGCAATGAGCAAGACCACATTTTACTTTGTGATCGCTGTGCTGGTGATCATAGATATTGTTCAGAGTCGCTATCAACGGAAACTAAGCCTGGAGATCGACAGGGAGATCACAGACAACGATGTATAATTTTTCTATCGAGGAAATTACTCCTCAAAATCTGGCCGTAAAACTAAGTGTGAAAGGAGAACGTTCGGTGCGTGCCAAACATCCCTGGATCTTCAGCGACAGCATTGAAAAGATCAATAAGAAAGGAAAGGCCGGGGACCTTTGTATAATCTTTAGCCATACTAAGAATAAGCCCATTGGCGTGGGCCTGTATGACCCTGGCTCTCCCATTCGCGTCAAGATGCTGCATTATGGGTCTGGTGCTACCATAGACTACCAATTCTTTCATCGGAAAATACAGGAAGCATTCGTTCTTCGGAACGAGTTGCTCAAAACAGATACGAACAGTTATCGAATCGTATTTGGTGAGAATGACGGTTTCCCGGGACTCATCGCAGACATGTATGCCCAGGTACTGGTTGTAAAGCTGTATTCTGAGATCTGGTTTCCCTACCTGGATAGTATCCTCAGATCGTTACTTGAATTGACAGGATGTACGGCTATAGTCATTAGACTGAGCAGAAATCTTCAGAAAACGGAGACTCATTCCCTAAAAGACGGAATGCTTTTGTATGGAAGCCTCGATGATGAAATGGTTCGATTCAAAGAACATGGAATTCAATTCATGGCAAATGTTGTTAAAGGTCATAAGACCGGATATTTTCTGGATCATAGGGCGAACAGAAAGCGAGTAGGGGAGTTAGCGCCAGATAAACGGGTGCTGGATGTATTTTCCTATACGGGAGGCTTTTCCGTATATGCATTGGCCAATGGAGCCAAGGAAGTAACGAGTGTGGATGTGAGTGAACATGCCCTCAAATTGGCAAAGAGCAACGCCAAATTGAATTCGCATACTGGAGAGCACTATGTGATCGCTGGTGATGCCTTCCTGGTTTTAAAAAAATTGCATTCTGAAGGGAAACAATAC
>JABDNM010000027.1 GCA_013043825.1 Flavobacteriaceae bacterium | reverse complement strand
CGGTGGCATGTGATTGTACTCCGCCTTCAGACTTTTTAGAAAGGCCTGGTAACGCTCCTCGGTGAATGCTTCATTGAATGCCTTTCTACGACGCTCTATCATCTATGGATCTATGAAATTACGGGTTGCTTGATTTCGTTCAGTGCGTGAGTTATGAAATTGGGAATGATATTATCGTGTGTTTGCTTGATCTTATCCATGTCATCGATCCGGTTCATCATTTTATTATACCTTCTCTGGCCATACGTCTTAATAACGACCTGTTTATTGGATGGGTCCATGAAATACTCTTTTAGGCCAACGGGATCTGCTTCAGGATGGAATTGAGTGCCCACGAATTCTTCTGAAAACCGCACTGCCATGATCGCCCGTTCGTATTCTACATGGGTTCGGATCTTCTCTAAACTAAGAATGGTCGCCCCGTGATCACGAAATACTTTTAAACGTGGTTGGATCAATTGCCAATCCCTCGAATCCACGGCATAAAAGGGATCGTCCAATCCATGGAGCAGCCGGTCTTCTTTACCCATTTTTGTTTTATGGACGGGCAAGACACCAAAAGAGGTGCTTTTTCGAGGCTCTATACTTCCCAGCTCAAAATGGGCGCACATTACCTGGAACGAATAGCAAATGAGAAAGACATGCTTTTTTTCATGAGCAGATTCTTTATTGATATCCCAAAGTTGCTGCATCAAGTCGATATAAGGTTTTCTCCAGGGAGCTTCCTCCAGTGGGCTGCCGGGCCCACCGCTGCAAATGTAAATATCAAAATTTGTGTCGGGTATCTCGTTCTTCGCCCGAACATCAAAGATCTCGTAATCGATCTCTTTCTTAAAAGTACCGGCGATTTCCGCAATACATCGCAACCCTTCATTGGGTTGGGCATTGTTCATATCCAAAATTGCCAATCTTACCTTTTCTTTCGTCATAATTCTAAATTCCTGCAGTTGTTTGTTCTACAATATAGTCGACTACTTTGGTTAAATCTTTCGTTTCCTCAAATACTGCCAATTGGCGGTCTGCTCCGGTCCCATTCTTCATAATCTCCCGAACATAGTCTATTTCTTTCCTGGAACCAAGGTCATCGACTACTTCGTCCACGAAATCGAGTAATTCTTCCATCAAAACCCGGGTATCAACTTCACATTCCTTTCCAAAGTCGATCATCCTGCCGTCCAATCCATAGCGACCTGCACGCCATTTATTTTCATTGATAAGGGCACGGTGATAGGTGATAAAATTGAGATTTTGAGATTTTAATTTATAGAGCTTCGCTACTAACGCCTGAATGAGAGCAGCGATGCAAAGCGTTTCTTCAACCGTCATGGGTACATCGCATATTCGCACTTCGAGGGTTGGAAAGAAAGGGTGAATGCGAATGTCCCACCAGATCTTCTTTGGGTTGTCAATACAATTGGTCTTAACCAATAAGTTGACATAATTCTCATAGTCGGATAAATTTTCGAAAACTCCCGGTATGCCTGTCCTGGGAAATTTATCGAAGATTTTGGATCTGAATGACTTGAATCCGGTATTCCTGCCTTCCCAAAAAGGTGAATTGGTAGATAAGGCGTATAAATGTGGAAGGAAATAACGCATGGCGTTCGTAATATGAAGCGCCAGGGATTTGTCTTCGATCCCCACATGCACGTGTAAGCCAAAGATGAGGTTGGATCGGGCTGTATCCTGTAATTCACTAACGATCTCATCGTAACGTGGATTGGGCGTGATCAATTGAGTTTGCCACTTTGAGAACGGATGGGTGCCTGCAGCTCCTATTTGGTATCCCAGATCGTTTGCGATTTGCGAGATTGACTTCCGAAGATGTTTGATCTCTCGGCGGGCATCCTGGATATCTCCGCAAATGTTGGTACCAACTTCCACCACCGCCTGATGCATTTCGGCCTTCACCTGGTCATTTAGGACCTTGGCAGCTTCCGAGACGATCTGCTGCTGGTGCGAGATCAATTCCCGGGATTCCGGATCGATCACCTGGTATTCTTCTTCTATGCCTAGAGTGAATTTCATAGCAATATTACTTCAAAAATAAGCTGAGCTAGTTTGATTTAATTTGATCTTGAATAAACGTACCCCAGGTAAGGTTCATCTTTCCTTCCTCGTACGCTTTAGCCTTCTTTATGGCCAGGTTGGCGGCATTTTCTACGATCCAATCAAAATTTGCCTGCCCCACAGAATGTATATCAGCATCTGGAGCAGGGTTGCAGAAATCGATGGCATAAGGAATTCCGTCCCTGATGGCGAATTCCACCGTGTTAAAATCGTATCCCAGGGCCTTATTCAGCATAATACAGTACTTTTCGACCAGGTCCAGTATTTCCTGTTTCACCGGTGGGCCGTCGATCACATAGCGTAAATGATGTGGATTTCGAGGTTCGTATTGCATTATATGCACATTGTCTGTGCCCAATACGTAGCACCGGAAATACTCGGTAAAATTAATTTCTTCCTGTAACATCATGACCAAATGCTCCGTCTCTCCATGCTTTGCCCAGAGATCTTCGGGATTATCCACTCGATAGACACTCTTCCAACCCCCACCATCGTGTGGTTTCATATAGGCGGGAAAACCAATGGTCTCGAAGGTTTTATCCCAGTCGAAAGGAAACTTCAAATTTCGAAATGAATTCTCATCTGTGTTCACTGGCCTGTGTGAGGTGGGTAAGAGCACGGTTTTAGGAACAGGCACCCCTATCTTCTCTGCCAGGGCATTGTTGAAGAATTTTTCATCGGCACTCCACCAAAACGGATTGTTGATCACCGCCGTCCCGGAAATAGCGGCATTCTTCAAAAACGCTCGGTAGAACGGCAC
>JABDNM010000026.1 GCA_013043825.1 Flavobacteriaceae bacterium | reverse complement strand
GTTTTGCACAAGTATTTCCGGTGGTGCTGAAGATTACTGAGCTGTTGGGTGTCCTCAGGAGTGTGCGTCCGATGCGTTGAATCTGGCACTGAAATGCGCGAGGTTTTCTTCTTCTTGGACTTGGATTCGGGCCTCTTGAACTTGGTGATGCGTAGCTGCTTCTTTGGCTGGTGGCAATGGCGAGTCTCTTCCTCAAGCAAACCCTCACCCAATTCGGCTATTGCTTCCGCTTGAGTGATGTGCTCCCCTGAGTAATCCTCTGGAAACTCACTGTCTTGGTGAGAGTCGTAGCTGTGATTTGATCTCTGTGAATGCTGGAAATCTTCGTCCTCACTGTCTTCTTCCTCGGTGCTGCTGTAGTTCTCGTGCTTCTTCCTGGATCCGCCGGAAGCTAAGGCCATTGCCAAGTAGAAAACAAAAGAAAAAGAAAGGATGTCAGAGCTGAAACTGGCAAAAGACACACAAACACGGGCAAAAACATGCTTACAAAGTGGCAACAACTGAAGAAATGAGCAGATCGAAGCATGCATTTCTACACGCATCACCACTGGAAACGTGGCAAAACATCGTTTCTAGTGCAAAGAGAGACACAACTCCGTCATCGTGGAACAAAAAATCAGTCCGCTACGATCAAATAATCAATCGTGTCAACTCATACACTGTGCATCTTTCCAACGCACGCATTTGTACTCTTTATTCCACACCATGGTCACTTACACATGCTTTTGGGCTTTCCACGATAACGCGGATGCCGGGCCATTGTCTGCACAGTGCAAGCAATTTGGTGGACCCAACGGTCCTTTCTCTGTGATTATGCACTTTATTGGATGGCAAGTGCAGGAAATTGCGTAGTGATTCCAACTGATTAGCCGCCAAAGGTTTATTTTGAGCTGGCCCGCGCACTTTCAGCCGTAAGTATGGATTTGAAAAAGATGGAGTATCATCTTTATGTACGATCCATATCTAAGTACGCAATTTATTTACGCGGAGTGTTCTGAACTTTCGAATCCTGTCACGTTCAAAATGGTCTTTTGGACCGGCTGGCTGCATCACTTAGAGCCAAAAATCTCGCCATCTGTGAATGATTTATGTGTCGCTTAAGTAACTATTATGTTTGAATTCGTGCGGGCAGAAATCAAAATTCAATGTGCAGTGTTTAGTATGAATGTATGTGTTGGTATCCCGCGTGCGCACTACGTAATGTAGCTAGAGAGCTGCCACATAATAAAAGGTATCTTTTAACAGGATTCATGCGACGGAACGCTATTTCTTGTGCAATATGGACATGCTTTTGTCAACCTGGAGGTAATTTTTGCGGGCTAGTTGTCGTATTCTTTTGCACTGGCTCAAATGATTCTACTGCACTATGTTCACTATGCCTTGTAAAATAAACATATTATAACTTTAAAGTTCACAATACCCTCTGCAACGGGCCTTAAACAAACTGACTTGACCTTGATTAAGAAAGTTATTCCTCATCGGTTTCGTCTAAATACTCGTGATCTGGCTCATCATTGTCATCATCGTCCCCAATTTCACCCACAATATCTTCAACATCATCATACTTGTGGGGTGATTCCAGCCAATTTATGAACTTCTCCGACCATGTTCTTCTTGGCTCTAGCATGAAATATTTGCGCTTTACATCATGCCCAACGTCCGGTACCACACAAATTGGTTCCACAAAGGCTTCAACATCTGCCAAGTAAAATCTCCTTTTGCCAATCCTTCCATCCTGTCTAATTGTCATTCCATCTTTTAGAATTGGAATAAACAAGTCGGACTTGCCCAGGTCTTGTGCGCAATCGCCCAAGTCATACGTTGTATTTTCGGTAATAAATTCCGCATGCTCAATCACAGCATATACTCCACTTTGCACATTATAGCGTCCAACATTAACCTCTTCATAATCGGGGATCTCTCTCAAGTCCACAAAGCACCAAATTTCAGCCGGTAGTTGCCCATCATCTCCCCAGTCCACTTTAACCCAGTCATTCCATCTGGAGCCCCTGTATGAGGGATGGCCACAAAAAATCTGCCCATTCCGCTTATGTTCAGTGCAAATTGGAAGCAATGGCATCCAACCCTCAAGATAAAGTTGAAGTGTTTCAAGGTATTCCAACAAATCTTCGTCCCATGGCACAGTTTTCCTCTTCTTCCGGCTAGCAAACTTCCAGCCCATAGCATAATTCACGTGATCTTGCAGCCGAATCTGTGACCCGCCTGTGTAAATCTTTTGCACTTGGACATTATCCGGTTTTTTTGCACCCTATTGGTGTCCAAAGTGTTGGGTAATTCTTCGTCACTTTGCAACTCACCTTCGGAATCCGTCTCGACATACTCGACAAAGTACTCCCACAAAGTGTTGCCATTCAGCTCTTCCATTGCCAAGTCCAAAAGAAGAAACTCCACTAGCCTCTGAGCCGTTTGCCCTTCAAAAAAGCGGATGTCTTTTTGGGTCAACTTGGCAGCCATTTTGGCCAACTTGTGGTGTGATTCATTGGAACCAGTGTCAACACACATGGGCACTCCAAAATTGAGTATATCAAAGGCAATGTGCAGAATCCCGTGGAATTTCATTATTTTCATCCCCATGCCCTTGGTTCTATTGGCCACTTTTTTCAAAAGATACATGATCACACGGTGCTTTTTTTTCAGTCTTTGGACATGATACACCTCCATTTTGTCCAGTTTCAGGTAAGCCTCCCACTCAAGCAAAGTTTCAACTAAAAGCGTCCAATCATCCAATGCATCCTCATCAAAATTGTTGCTTCTTGCACCAGCTAGCAATGCACGTCCATCGGAAGATTGTAAAATTGCAGCCATATTTAGTAGGACGCCAGAAAATTCTTTTGCCATGATCTTACCCTTTTGAATCCCTTTTGCAAAATTGGTTTTGGGCAAGTCGCGATCTGATTGGCGTGTAAAGAGCCCACCATAAAGCTCGGCGAGGGCATTGATTTCAGCGGCAGACACAGAATCCGGTCCAATTTGTCCAAAGAAACAGTTTCGAACGTACAAAAAAATACCCAGCAAGAGCGAATGAAGCAGTTCAATTGGGCAAGATCCGTGTACCCCTTGCCTGCGCATTCCGAAGCGGTGCTCATGGAAGGCATTATTCACGTGCTGTTGGGAAAGGGCCTTAAGATTTTCCACCCGATTCTGGTCCACAAGGCTCTTGATTTTGTCAACCGTTTTCAATGGATAGTTGGCATCGATATTGTCGGTTTCTTCGTTTGGGCACTCACAATACCGGCACAATTGCTTGACACCTTTTCCTCTTGATGAGTACTTTGTGCAGCACTTGTCAGCCTCCTCATTGTCCACTTTCAAAAAAGCTAGGAAGAAAACTAGTTCACAGTCCTTGTGCACCTTTCCGCGGTAACGAAAGTCCCAAAGCATGCCTTTCTTCTTGATTTGCCCATAACTCTCCAGCAACGTGGACAGGATTTGGTGCCAATCTTGAGCTTCATGCACATTTTGGTCATCTTGTGCACCTTCTTCCTCATCTTCCATTTGCAAATGCGCTGCAGCATCATGTCCTGATTCCAAAAACATCTTCTTGCTACGGGATCCCTCTTTGTTGTAATTGGGCACATAACCAAGAGTCCTCCAAGCATGCTCCTTATCTCTTGTGGTCCTCTTCAAAATTCCAATGGTGATACGAAGTGCTTCAATCTTTAACTTTTGGAATTGTCCTGCAACAGCCCCATCAATGTACAGTAAAATAGGAACCAATATTTGCTTGTTTGGATGCTTGATCAGCTCATGGTAGGTGTCCAGGTAGCATTTGCCTGTGTTTATGTTGGAAATGTAGTTCAATTTGTTGGGTGGAGGTGCAAATGGATTATTTTCAAAGAACACAAAATCGTCGTCCACAAACCGCGGATCAGTGAGCAATGATGCAACGCAATCTCTT
>JABDNM010000020.1 GCA_013043825.1 Flavobacteriaceae bacterium | reverse complement strand
TAACGAGCCCCAACATTCACAAAATACATGGGTTCCATTGTAAATTGCAGATTACGGCCCTTTCCTCTATAGAATCCGAAAGCAGATAATGATAGGGATTTAGTTACCTTAAAATTATTGAACATACGTAGGTTCCAGGATACATTATCCACCTCAAATCGTTCCGAAACAATGTCATCGACTGTTGGATTCATCTGGGTGGTCAATCGCTCGCTGATACCCTTTTGGGTTTGGTTGAAAAGATCGAAACTGGCGTTAAAATTCCACCATTTGGTGGGACGGTAGTTACTACTCAGTTCCACACCGTAGGCCGAGGTGTTTTCAAAATTATCATACGTCAAGATCACCTTGTTCAGATCTGTGCGATCTACAAATAACGCTCGGTTGATTTCGTCTTCAATGATTCGGTAAAAGACGCCACCGGTAATACTACCGGCTTTCAATTTACGCGTGTAGTTCGCCTCGATCGAATTGGTAAACTGAGGTATCAAACTAGTTTTCCCAAAGGAAGAGATTCGTGGGGTACTCCACTCGCGAATAGGATTGATCTGTTCCAGCCCCGGGCGATCCACCCGTCGGCTATAACTAATCTGGTATTGATTTTTTTCTGTAGGCGTATGGGTAATGAAAGCTGAAGGATATACCTGGAAGTAGTCGTTCGTGAAATTCTTCAGTATATCATTGCCATCCACAACCACAGTCACTTGCGGGTCTGTATCTACGTTGCTTAGGTCATCGGTTATCGTACCCGGAAGATACGATTCTTTGGTATCTGCAGTTACGTCCACATTCTCCGCTCGTAATCCCACCTGTACACTGAATTTTTCCCAATTTTTTCCGAAGGTTGCATAGGCCGAATAAATGTCGCGGCTGTAATCGAAATCTGTGAAGGGAGATCGAACCAGCGGACCTTCCACGTCGAAAGGATTCACCACATCCTGGTTGGATGTTCGCATGATTTGCGAATCGAACATACGTGCTTCCAGTCCTAGTTCTAGTTTGGTAGATTCTGAAAGCGGATTTACATAATCCAGGTTTATGGTAAGTCGGTCGCGTTCGGTATCAACAAAGTCCATGTAATCTTCACTGGAAGGATTGTTGCCCGAGAACAGGAAATCTGCATCTTCATTGTTTTCAAAAATATTATAATCGGCTTCCAGCTCTATATTGTGTCCTTCTTTGGCAAAGTCGAGTTTATAATCGAAATTATACTGTGATGAGTTGTTTTCGGTATCACTGAAAAAGTTCTGTACTTCACCGAATTGTGGATTGTTGAAATCGATAATGTCTGTGATCCCGGTCGTCCCTCCCGAAAAGATATTCTGGTTGGTAAAAACCGATATGGTGTTCTTATCGTCCAGGTAGAAATCCACCCCCACTTTAAACAAGTTGGATTGGCGGTTATCGTCGAAGATAAATTGCTGGTCTAAGTTCTCGGCTGGCCGGAAGACATTTCCAAAGTTTTCGTTGATGGAGGTATTATGTCCCCAGTTTCCGTAGAAATTGAATTTCCCGTGCCGGTAATTAGCATCCACCGAGGCATTGAACTTGGGCTGTTTTTCATAGGTCAAGGCCACATTCGTATTTCCGTTGAAACCGATGGTTGTATTCTTGTGTAATACGATATTAACGATTCCGCTCATTCCTTCGGGATTGTATTTAGCCGATGGATTGGTGATCAATTCAATTTGCTTGATGGAAGTGGAGGGAATTTGTTTCAGCAATTGTGCCACGGGCACGTTGGTGAGTTTGCCGTCTACCATGACCCTTACGTTTGTATTTCCTCTTAATGCAAGCACCCCTGTTTGTTGATCCACACTTACGGAAGGCAGGTTGTTCATGATATCTGCTGCCGTGGGGCCACTGGTGGTAAGATCTTTTCCGATGGTGATGACCTTTCTGTCGATCTTTTGTTGAATAGTTGTACGTTCAGCAGTAACGGTTACTTCGTCCAGGGCCGCTACGTCCTCTTCGAGTTGTATAACTCCAAGGTCCTTATTTCGATCACCTCGTGTGATCTCTACCTCGGTTTCATAGGTCTTGTAGCCCACAAATTGCACCGAAACCTTACTTTTCCCTTCGGGGATCTCATCAATTGAAAATTGACCCCGATCGTCGGTTACACCTCCGGTGATCACTTGACCGTTCATGTCTTTTACGACGATGGTTACATAGGGAATGGGTTGTTGTAGATTTTTGTCGATGACCGTTCCGGTGATTTTGCCAAGTCGTTCAGATTCCGGATTGATCGCTGCGATGGTTGCCATGCTCATGAACAGGGCGAGAACAAACAGTAGTTGTTTCATTTTTTGATTGTTTAGTGGTTGTTTTTTGATTGCGGTTGTTTGGCTCGCTTCAGAAATACTGATCCTGTCCATAAAAAGCGAACGGTATAACAGCCATATGACGATTTGCAAGGCCTGCCGTTACATGCATCGCAAATTTTAACATTATTTTATAATTTTAGAGAAGACAGGAATAGTGCCTTGAAAATGAAGAGATTATACATAAAGAATAAAAAAGCCCGAAGTCTAGAACTTCGGGCTCGTCTTTACTGCTATTATTAACACTAACCATCAACGTAAAAAAATCACAGTAAAGATTAGAAATATTTCTATTCAATAGACGAAGCCGATGTGGATATGTTACAGATGAATGCCTTTTTAACTAAGTTTTAGGATTTGCCCTTATTGGTGTATCTTCCCGGTTTTTAATAAGATCTCATGAAGAAAACTTTGGTCATAGGTGCCAGCCCAAATCCATCACGATATGCATACGTTGCTATCAACAGATTGCTTGATAAGGGAATTGAGGTGGTGGCGTTGGGACGCAGGGCTGGAATGGTTGGAGATGTGGAGATACAAACGACCAAAAAGTTATTCGAAGGCATCCATACTGTGACCCTGTATATTGGGCCACAACACCAACCTGAATTCTACGATTACATCATTGGGCTCAAACCACATCGTGTAATTTTCAATCCGGGAACTGAGAACCCTGAGTTTTACCAAATTTTGAGAGAAAAAAATATTGAAGCAGAAGTCGCTTGTACTTTAGTCCTTCTTGGAACGAATCAATACTAACCCTAGAAATGTGAGTGCTCCGTTGATGGGAAGTAACTCATAACCTACCTGGTAACCTCCTAAACTATCTGCTGGAATAGTACCGATTATGGTAGTTAGAATGACTGCCGAAAGAGCTACCACCCACACATATTTGTCCTTGATCCTATAGTTGGTGAATATTCCAAAGGCAAACAAGCCCAGCAATGGCCCATAGGTATAACCAGCTACGGTTAGGAGGCTGTCGATCACATTGGATGTAAGTATATATTTGAAGATAATAATGACCACGATCAAGAGCAAACTCATCCATATATGGGTTTGTTTCCGGATCTTCTTTTGATCTTTCTCAGGACGCTTTTCGATATTCAGGAAATCCACGCAAAAGGAAGTTGTTAAGGAAGTAAGAGCACTGTCTGCGCTGCTATATGCGGCAGCGATTAGCCCGAGAATAAAAGTGATCCCCAACGTGATCCCAAGACCGCTGTTCAACGCGATCTCCGGGAACAGCAAATCGGTTTTTGGTTGTCCGTCCATCAATGGGATGGCCACATCGAATCTGGAAGAATATATAAAAAGCAGGGCTCCCAGCAGCATAAACAAAAAGGTTACTCCAACCAGGACAAAACTAAAGGAGACCATATTTTTCTGGGCGTCTTTCAAGTTCTTACAAGTAAGGTTCTTTTGCATCATGTCCTGGTCCAGGCCGGTCATACAAATGGTAATGAACATTCCGCCCAAGAAAGATTTCAGAAAGTAATTCTTGGCAAAAAAGTCTTCCGTGAACAGGGTCTTGCTATAGTTCTTCAGTTCTTCGGAACCAAGGAATTCAGTAAAACTCCAATCCAACTTCTGGTTGATAAAATAGATCGACAAACAGACCGCCAGGATCATAAACAATGTTTGAAGTGTATCTGTCCATACAATCGTCTTGATCCCCCCTCTGAATGTATAGATCCAGATGAGCAATATGGAGATCACGACCGTAACCTCAAAGGGAACTCCATAGCTGTCGAAAACGAATTGTTGCAAAACGATGGCGACGAGAAACACCCGAAATGCTGCACCAATTACGCGGGAAACAAAGAAAAAGAAGGCCCCTGTTTTATAACTCACTATCCCAAATCGCTCTTCCAGGTATTGATAAATGGAGGTCACATTCAACCTGTAATAAACCGGGAGGAGAACGTAGGCGACCACAAAATAGCCTACCAGGTAGCCGAATACTACCTGCATATAACTGAATTGTGACCCTTCTACCCAGCCGGGAACCGAAATAAACGTGACGCCACTTAATGACGCACCTACCATTCCAAATGCCACCAAATACCAGGGAGACTGCTTGGAGGCGGTAAAGAAGTTTTCGTTGTTGTCTTCCTTACCTGTGAAGTAGGAAATGACCATTAAGACTGCGAAATAACCACCAATAAGCAGTAAAATATGTAAGGGTTGCATAAAAATCTACTTTTTATCTCAGCTGAAGACCAAAAATACAAAGTTTGATCCAGCAACTACCTTTAAATTCTTTACTTTTGAATTATTGCGAAAAAGAACAATAGAAATTCAAGCTAACATCATGAAAATTAGATCACTACTTGCTGTAATGCTGCTTGCTGTTGGCACTATGAGTGCCCAGGAATACCTGCAGATGATCGATGAAGGCACTTTTACCGTGCAGGAGATTGTCGATAATGCCGAAGCTTATTTTTCCGATAAAGACAAGGGTAGAGGCTCGGGCTATTTCTCATTCAAGCGATGGGAATACATGGCAAAAAGGCAAATGAATGAAGCAGGATACTTGACTCCCATCACCGAAAAGATCGCTGAACTTGAACGCTATAATGCCTATCTCAATGAAACGGCTGGCACACGAACTCCATCCAACGACAATTGGCAGGAGTTAGGACCAACCTACTGGGATGCCACTACTTCCTGGAATCCTGGGGTTGGGCGCATTACCGGGATCGCCGTAGATGCCTCAAACAATGATCACATCATTGTAAGTGCCAATACCGGGGGAGTTTGGAAAACTACCGACGGAGGTGCTAACTGGACCCAACTGGGAGACTATTTTTCGAATTTGCGGGCCTATTCGGTGGCGATCGACCCCACCAATTCAGATACCTATTTTTGGGGTTCGAGTAGCGGATTAATATACAAGTCCACAGATGCCGGGGGGACATGGAACCTTCTGGCCGATATTAGTAACTCATTGATCAATAGAATTCTCATCAATCCGGATGATACTTCAATTATCTATGCTTGTTCTCAAAATGCAGGGATCTTCCGTTCTTCAGATGCAGGGGTGACCTGGACCGAAGTTGGTGGTGACAGCAGGGGTTACGATGTTGAGTTCAAACCGGGAGATACCAATACCGTATATATAAGTGGGGTGAATTTCCATAAATCGACCGATGGCGGACTCACTTTCACTACCGTCACAGTTGGAAATACAGAGGCCAAGATGATAGGTGTTTCTCCAGACGATCCCAATATCGTTTATGTGGTAAAAGCAGATGGCGGGCAGTTCGGTGGATTTTACTATTCCGATGATAGCGGAGATTCATTTATTGAGCGAA
The DNA here is from genome assembly GCA_013043825.1 of Flavobacteriaceae bacterium. Classification (GTDB taxonomy): domain Bacteria; phylum Bacteroidota; class Bacteroidia; order Flavobacteriales; family Flavobacteriaceae; genus Aureisphaera. The sequence goes on along the minus strand of JABDNM010000020.1, from coordinate 1,555 downwards.
ATCATGCCGGAAGAAACTATTTTGGGTATGATCCCAATGGTTTTGATCCCGGAGGACAAGCGCCAAGAGATATGGACATTGTAGTTAATCCCAACGATGTAAATGAAGTACACATCGCCGGGATCATGACCTGGCGATCTACCAATGCCGGAGTAGATTTCTCCTGTACCTCGCATTGGGTTCCTGGCACTGCTCAGAATCTCAATATTGGCTACTGTCATGCAGATGTAGATATACTTTTATTCGAAAATAGCACCCTCTTCGCCGGAACCGATGGCGGTATTTTTAAAGCCGCCAACACAAGTATGGTGGATTCAAATTATTACGAAGACCTAACCACCGGAATTGGGATTCGACAATTCTATAAAATTGGTATCTCTCAAACCCCCGACGTTATTGTAACCGGCGGATCTCAAGACAACGGGTCATCATTCTACTCGGCCGCCAACGGATGGAAAGACTGGATTGGTGCCGACGGGATGGAAGGCTTCGTTGACAAGACCGATACAAACATCATGTATGGTACCTCGCAGGGCGGACAACTATACCGTACCGACGATGGGGCGAATTCTATCGTAGGACTCAATGAACCCGGGCCCGGAGGAGGTAACTGGGTCACGCCCTTTGAGCAAGATCCTGTCGACGATAATACTATCTATGTGGGATATAATTCAATTTATAAGTCGGAAGACAAAGGAGTTACATGGTCTGCAATCTCTCAGAATTTAAGCGGAAATCAGGATGAAATGAAAATTGCTCCTTCCAACAATGCCATTATATACACATCACGTTCGGCCATCCTCCACAAAACGATCGATGGAGGTACTACCAGCTGGGTCCAGATGACCACCCCCGGGGCTATCAATTCTATGGCGGTGCATCCAACAGATCCGAACAGGATAGCAGTTGCTGTAAACAATGGGGCGCTCGTTCAGGTGAGTGAGGATGGGGGAGAGACCTGGCAGAATATGCGGCTGAACTTACCCAACTTTAGCTCCCTGGCCATTGCCTGGGATGATAATGGTGCCAACGGGTTGTATGTGGGGCTGGATTACGGGATCTATTATATCAACGACACGATGCAGGAGTGGATTCCGTATAACAACAACCTACCCAATGTGATCATCAATGAACTGGAGGTAAATACCGCCGACGGAAACCTGTATGCAGCTTCTTATGGAAGAGGGTTGTGGGTTTCACCGCTTCAGGAACCGATCTTAGGCACGAATGATGTCAATGGCTCGAATTTCTTGAGCCTGGTTCCCAATCCCGCCGCGGATGAAGTAACTATCGGTCTTGATCGGGCGATTGAGGCAGACATTCGGGTTTTTGACGTAAGTGGCAAACTCATGATGTATTTACCCAACCAATTATTAGAGCGTAATCACGTTTTGGATGTTTCAGTGTTGAATTCCGGTATTTATTTCATTCGAATAAATTCAGCATTGGGAACGGCTACAAAACGACTGATCAAGGAATAAGACGTTTTGATTTCGAAGAAATGTGGTCATATTAACGGGATATTTCAACAATTTTGAGTCATCACATTTATCTT
>JABDNM010000016.1 GCA_013043825.1 Flavobacteriaceae bacterium | reverse complement strand
CCGTTGGTCTGCCCTGTTTTGTAAAACCGAACCGGGCCGGATCCAGTTTTGGTGTTAGCAAGGTGCACACCCTGGACGAACTGGTTCCTGCCATTGAAAAGGCGTATGTAGAAGACCATGAAGTGATCATTGAAACGGCGTTGGTTGGCACAGAAGTTTCGGTAGGGGTGTTTCGAAAGAAGAACGAATTGATCGCATTACCGGCAACCGAGATCGTTACAGAAAATGAATTCTTCGACTACGAGGCCAAGTATTTGGGAAAATCAGACGAGATTACTCCAGCGCGAATTTCAGAAGAAGAAACTCGTGCAGTTCAAACTGTAGCAAAGAATGTCTACGACCTACTGAATTTAAATGGTATCGCTCGTGCCGATTTTATTATCCAGGATGGAATCCCCTATTTCATTGAGACCAATACAACCCCGGGGTTGTCGGCCGAAAGTATCGTACCCAAACAAGCTCGCGAAGCAGGGATGACTTTATTAGAATTTTTTGAGATCCTGGTAAAGGAAGCAAGTTGAGCAACAAAAGGTATTAGGTAACAGCCGTTACTTCACTTTACCGACGGTTAATAGTTATTCTGAGTGGAAACCAGGTACGGGTAAAAATGTGAAAGGAGGCGACTATCATCTAATATTCTTAACTTCGTATATCGTAGATTGAACATCGAACCTCTTAAATCGTACTTATGAAGCGTATCGCAGTTTTTCCCGGTTCTTTCGACCCCATCACCCTGGGACATGTAGATATTATTGAGCGGGGGTGTTCCCTGTTCGATGAGATCATCGTGGCGATTGGTGTAAATGCAGCCAAGAAGTATAAATGGACCCAGGAGGAACGGTTCGAATTTATTATCAAGGCCTTTGAGCACAATCCACAGGTTACGGTTAAAACATTTAAAGGACTCACCGCCGATTTCTGCCGGGCAGAAGGAGCTCGCTTCATCATTCGCGGTCTCCGCAATGCGACCGACTTCACCTACGAGCAAACCATCGCCCAGGCGAATGCCAAGGTGAATGGCGTTGACAGTGTCTTCATCATGTGCAGTCCAGAATACTCCCATATTTCATCTTCCATCGTGCGAGACATTTCCCGAAACGGGGGAGACATACGCAGTTTGGTGCCTGAAGGAGTAAATTAAGATCCTTATCATGCCGGGTACTTTTTCGACCGATTGTTGGCTAGTAATTGACTTAGATTTTCGAATTTTGTATCTTAGAGGCTGATCAACAAGCTGATAACGGTATTGCGCTGATCCAATTCCAAGAAATCATGAAAAACAAAAGACTCTTACTCATCCTAACAATTGTACTAACTCTCTTGCTTGTTCCCTTCATTGCCATGCAATTCACCAGTGAAGTGAATTGGGAATTGGGAGACTTTGTTATTGCTGGTGTTCTGCTACTAGTCACCGGTCTCATGGTCGAATTGGTATTGCGCAAAACATCGAATAAATATCGTTTTCCTGTTCTTGCGGCTATTGTTTTACTCTTTCTTCTGGTTTGGGCCGAATTGGCTGTAGGAATTTTTGGAACCCCTTTTGCCGGATCCTAAACCATCGAATCTTATATACTTTTTAAATAAAAAAGGTGGCCTTATGCAGACCACCTTCATTTTCAGTTCATTTTTTTATGCGCTAGTCCAAATCGAAGCGATCCAGATCCATCACCTTGGCCCAGGCGGACACAAAGTGCTTAACAAATCGTTCTTCGGAATCCTGCGATCCATAAACTTCGGCCAGGGCGCGAAGTTCTGAATTAGACCCAAAAATTAGATCAACGCGGGTTCCTGTCCACTTGAGGTCACCCGATTTTCGGTCACTACCTTCAAAAACGGCTTCGTCCTTAGACGTCGCCTTCCATGTAGTATTCAGGTCCAGCAAGTTTACAAAGAAATCGTTGGTAAGTGCTTCCGATCGTTTAGTAAAGACTCCGTGCTTGGAGCCATCGAAGTTGGTATCCAGCACACGCATTCCTCCCAAAAGGACAGTCATTTCCGGCGCAGACAGTGTCATAAGTTGAGCACGATCCACCAGCATTTCTTCCGAAGAAATATCGTAGCCGCTTTTCATATAATTTCGGAACCCATCTGCGATTGGCTCGAGATGAGAAAACGCTTCAACATCGGTTTGCTCCTGGGATGCGTCTGTTCTGCCCGGATTAAAGGGAACATTTACTTCGTATCCTGCATTTTTGGCCGCCTGTTCAATGGCCGCACAACCACCCAACACGATGAGATCTGCAAGGGAAACTTGTTTGTCTCCCGATTGAGATCCATTGAATTCGTTTTGTATCGCTTCCAGCTTATCCAGCACTTTGCTTAACTGGGCGGAACTATTTACTTCCCAATATTTTTGGGGCGATAACCGAATTCTGGCACCGTTCGCACCGCCTCGCTTATCGGAATCACGATAGGTCGACGCCGAAGCCCAGGCTGCGGAAACCAACTCAGCGATCGAGAGTCCTGATGAAAGTATCTTTCCCTTTAAGCTGGCAATATCATTGTTGTCGATCAAGCTATGGTTTACCGCCGGAACGGGATCTTGCCAGATCAATTCTTCTGAAGGAACTTCCGGTCCTAAGTAGCGGGAAATTGGCCCCATATCACGGTGTGTGAGCTTATACCAGGCACGCGCAAAGGCGTCGGCGAACTCTTCCGGATTTTCGTAAAAATGACGAGATATCTTTTCATAGGCGGGATCCATTCGCAGTGAAAGATCGGTGGTAAGCATGAAAGGGGCGTGCTTCTTTTCAGGATCATGTGCATCCGGAATTAAACCAGCACCAGCACCCCCAACGGGTTTCCATTGATGTGCTCCCGCAGGGCTTTTGGTTAGTTCCCATTCGTATCCAAATAGATTTTCGAAGAAGCTGTTGCTCCATTTTGTGGGTGTTGATGTCCAGGCACCTTCCAGGCCACTGGTTATGGTATCCACACCC
>JABDNM010000013.1 GCA_013043825.1 Flavobacteriaceae bacterium | reverse complement strand
TGGTTAATCTGTATATAGGTGAAGGGACTCGAATGAGCAACCTTGCGTTCAATGAGATCCTTTGGAACGGAACCTCTAAAGTACTTTTGGTGGAGATCGATTTTTATAATTTGGGAGAATTTGTACAGCTAAGCAGTGAAAAATTAACCTTCACACCCCAGGCATTTCATCGAGATATTATAGCAACCGGAGACATGACCGTCGACGGGAAAGCCATTTTTAAGGATGATTTCTTAGTACGTGGCGAGACCATTATTAATAACGACTTACAAGTTACAGGCAACACTGTTATCAATGGGAATGCAGATATTATGGGGACTACCTTTTTACGGGATGACCTTACCGTCAATGGAGTGACCAATCTTAACCGAGAGCTGTTTGTTAACAACGGTCGCAATACGGTCCTTTCTGGCGAATTGGAAGTTGGAGAACAGACCACCATCGGTGGAGGGATAAGTGTAGAGAATGAAGCTACCATTGGTGGAGCAGCTACAATTGGTGAAGATCTTAGTGTGGGCGGCGATCAAACCATTGCAGGCGATCTAAGCGTGGATCGAACACTAACGGTATTATTACCCACTACACTCAATGATGACCTTACTGTTGGCGGAAGAACCGACCTGGGCGGAGCACTTACCGTAGATGGTTTTGCTACCATCGATGATGGAATAAGTGTAGGTGGAGACAGTGATATCGACGGAGAACTCACTACAACCGGTCGGGTGACGATTGGGGCACAATTAGATGTTGCTGGCAAAACGACCATCAATGATAATTTAACCGTCAATGCAGCTACAAGTATCAATGGTGATATGAAAGTGGACAATGGGGGTATAACAACGCTTACCGGAACATTGAATGTCGCGGGCAAGACCGATATTAATAATTCGTTCAATGTAAATGCGGGAAGTCCCACACTTTTAAGCGGGACGCTGCAGGTGGTTAAAAATGCGGTTTTTGATGACGATGTGCTTATCGACGGTATGTTGACTGTAAACAATAATCTCAATCTCCCCAATCTTGTGGTAAGTGGGCCAGATGGTGTGGCAGGAGACCACATTGCACTATTCGAAAATACGGGAGGCGGCAATTCAGATGGAGTTGCGATTCGAATTAACAATTCGAATTTGACTTCCGAGAATCGATTTATGACCTTCTTCGGAAGCGGAAGCCATACGGCCGGACGTATTGAAAGTTTCAATGCTCCCACTGCTCTCAGCAATATGAACCATGGTGTAGTATATGGATCACGAGGAGCCGATTATGCCGAATGGCTGGAGAAAGAAGATCCTTACCAAACATTTAAAGTAGGAGAGGTTGTGGGTATCCGGGGAGGAAAGATCTCTAGAAATACCGATGACGCAGATCATGTTCTCACCATTTCAATGGCACCCATTGTATTAGGAAATATGCCCGATGAAGATCGCAAACAAGATTTCGAAAAAGTAGGGTTTATGGGACAGGTGCCAGCCCTAGTAAAAGGTAGAGTAGCTATAGGAGACTATATTGTTGCTTCCGGCGATCACGATGGATTGGCTAAAGCGATCCCACCCAACAAAATTTCCTTGAATGATCTGCCTTATGTGATAGGCAAGTCCTGGACAGCTTCTTCGACTTCCGAGACAAGTTTGATAAATGTATCGGTTGGGCTGAAAAGCAATGAATGGGTGAAAATCCTGGAATCTCAGGAATCACGTATCAATGAGCTTGAAAGTAAACTAAAAGCGTTTGAAGATCTTTCAGATAAAATGAAACGTCTGGAAGTTAAATTGGATGCGATTGACATGAATTAGTTCGTACCTTCATTAAAAAATAGAACCACTGTTTTCCGCAGTGGTTTTTTGTTTAGTTTGGTCGATTAGGCTATAGATCATTTCAATTGACAAGCTTTATAATCACAAGTCTAACTCGTATATTTGCACTTTAGAATTAATCTAAATTAGCGAATGCAATTAAAGAAACAGGATATACTCAAGGCGTTGGAAACCATTTCACTGGCAGGTGAAGGGAAGAACATGGTGGAGAGTGGAGCAGTGATGAATGTGATCACCTTTGCCGATGAGGTGGTGGTCGATTTGAAAATGTCGACCCCTGCGATGCACATAAAAAAGCGAGCCGAAGCCGATATTGTCAAGACGATTCATGAACTCGTCTCCCCGGATGCCAAAGTAGTGGTGAATATCAAGGTTGAAGCCCCAGCCAAGCCATCAAATCCTAATTTGATAAAAGGGAAACCCATTCCGGGTATTAAAAATATTATCGCTGTAGCTTCTGGTAAAGGAGGCGTTGGAAAGTCTACTGTAACCGCAAATATTGCTGTTACCCTTGCAAGAATGGGCTTTAAGGTGGGGGTGCTGGATGCCGATATCTACGGGCCATCTATACCCATCATGTTCGACGTGGCGGCAGAACGACCGCTATCGGTAACGATAGATGGCAAGAGTAAAATGAAACCTGTCGAAAACTACGGAGTTAAAGTACTGTCCATTGGATTCTTCACCAAACCAAACCAGGCCGTGATCTGGAGAGGCCCGATGGCCTCCAAAGCCTTAAATCAATTGATCTTTGATGCCAACTGGGGTGATCTCGATTTTATGCTGGTCGATCTACCTCCAGGGACTGGAGATATTCACTTAAGTATTATGCAGGCATTGCCAATCACCGGAGCTGTAGTGGTGAGTACGCCTCAAACGGTCGCTCTGGCCGATGCCAGAAAAGGAGTGGCCATGTTTCAGCAGGAGAATATTGATGTGCCTGTCTTGGGAATTGTGGAAAATATGTCCTATTTCACACCACTCGAATTACCAGACAATAAGTACTATCTCTTCGGAAAACAAGGTGCCAGGAATTTAGCTGAAGATCTTGAAGTGCCCTTCCTGGGGGAAATACCTTTGGTTCAAAGCATTCGTGAAGCTGGCGATGTGGGACGTCCGGCCGCCTTGCAAACGGCAACTCCTTCAGAAGAATCGTTTGAAGCTGTCACCAAACGTGTGGTGGAGGAAACAGTTCGCAGGAACACCGAACTACCACCTACCGAAGCGATCAAAATAACTACCATGGCCGGCTGTAGTGCCGTAAAGAAGTAAGATGAAGAAAAAACAACTCGAGATAAAAATTGAAGAAGCCCTGGATGAAATTCGTCCTTTTCTGCAAAGTGATGGCGGGGATATCTCCTTGCTCTCCATTGAAGATAATCGAATCGTAAGAGTTCAACTCCAAGGTGCTTGTGTTGGTTGCAGCGTGAATCAAATGACCTTGAAAAGCGGTGTAGAAATGACCATCAAAAAGCATGCTCCCCAAATCGAACAAGTGATCAATGTTGAAGCATAGTAAATGATCAAAACAGACATACTTATCATAGGTGCCGGCCCCACTGGATTATTTACCGTCTTCGAAGCGGGATTGCTGAAACTAAAGTGTCATTTGATAGATGCATTACCTCAACCTGGGGGACAATGTTCAGAGATTTATCCAAAAAAACCCATTTACGATATTCCTGCTTTTCCAGAGATTCTCGCTGGAGAACTGGTGGATAACTTAATGAAACAGATCGAACCCTTTCAACCGGGATTTACCCTGGGGGAACGTGCTGAAACTATTGAAAAGCAAGATGATGGGAGTTTCATTGTCACAACGAACAAAGGAACACGACACCAGGCTCCGGTGGTTGCAATAGCAGGAGGTCTTGGTAGCTTTGAGCCACGTAAACCACCTATTACAAATATCGGTGCTTTCGAAGACAAAGGCGTCGAGTATATCATCCGGGATCCCGAGATGTATCGGGACAAGAATGTGGTGATCGCTGGAGGTGGCGACAGCGCATTGGATTGGACCATTTTCCTTGCCGATGTGGCCAAAAGCATTACCCTGGTCCATCGCAGGAATGAGTTTAGAGGCGCGTTGGACAGCGTTGAAAAAGTACAGGAATTGAAAGATAAAGGAGCCATCAAATTAATCACACCCGGGGAAGTGATCGGAATCATAGGAAAAGACAAACTGGAAGGGGTGGAAATTAGGAAAGACAAAGAAAATCATGAAATGAAATGTGATCATTTCATCCCACTCTTTGGATTGGCACCCAAATTGGGCCCAATCGCCGACTGGGGTCTGGAAATTGAAAAGAATGCTATTAAAGTTGATAATAGTCTGGATTATCAAACTAATATTCCGGGGATTTATGCCATTGGTGATGTGAATACCTACCCGGGGAAGTTAAAACTCATCCTGTGTGGGTTCCATGAGGCTACACTAATGTGTCAAAGTGCATATCAGCGTATCTTTCCAGACAAGCGATATGTAATGAAATATACAACGGTTGGTGGGGTGCATGGATTTGACGGAAGTAAGAAAGAAGCTCCCAAGGCGGTTATCAAGACGATCGATTAGTGGAAAAGGATATAAAGATCACAATAATCGATCGAGCGGGAGAGTGTCATGAGGTAATGGCTCCTACCGATATGAATATGAACCTAATGGAAATGGTTCGTTCCTTTGAACTAGCTCCCGAAGGAACTATAGGAGTCTGCGGAGGCATGGTTATGTGTGCTTCCTGTCAGTGCTACGTACTTTCCGAACATTCCCTTCCGGAGATCACACCAGAAGAAGAAGCAATGCTTGCTGAAGCGTTTTTTGTCCAGGACAATAGCAGGTTGGGATGTCAGATCCAGATGACCCAGGAGATGGATGGCTTAAAAGTTCAGTTAGCTCCTGAATCTTAGGGCGAGTTGGTTTTATAATCACGAAGACTCTGCGGACCCTCCAGCAATTTTCTGACCACCCGTAACGTACCGTTCTCGGTAGTTTGAATATGCCATTTTATAAGCGATATTTCACCATTTTCAATTTCCAAACCAGTAATACTTCTTGGGTGAACACAACTTCCATCATTGAACAATGGAATTTCATGCGGTTCCGGAAATCTGGGACGATGGGTGTGACCTGTAATGGTCAGGAGGTTGTTATTCTCAATAATCCATCGCTTACATCTTTTTTCTACTTTAATGAGCTCACGGTAGTTCTTAGCCGGGCTAGTGGGATCTCCTATTCCAAAAATTTGTAACTGTCTCCACAGGGCGCGAACCATAAAACGATTCAACCTCCATCCACGATAGTTCATCCAGTCTGCCTGGTGCCCGTGAAGCATGAAGATTTCCTGTCCCGTTTCCTCATGTTTGAGCACCAAACCCTCCGTAAAAGAGATATCAGGAAAAAGTGGTTTATCGGTTGCTGTGACTTTATCGAAATAGCTATGCAGATGTTTGGCAACGTATTTTTTATTGCGATAGATCATATCATGGTTTCCCAAAAGGCGGTAGAGCCTGTTTTCGTTAAAGAATTGGACCATGATATCGAATACATTCTTGTGGGCCTCCAGGATAGACTTAAACTCCAGATTCTCCCACAACTCATCGCCGTCGCCCAGTTCGCAGTAAATAAATCCTTCGTTGTAATAATGCTTCAGGGCGTGAAAATAGATATTTCGGTTGTTCGCGAAATCATCGGCAAAACTATTATCTCCACGATGGCAGTCACTAAATAAAATGAATTTCGAATCATCATTGAATAAAACCCGAGGTGCATTTCTGTAGGTTTTCGTGATTCTCTTTCGTGAAGACATGTACGATCTTTTTTTAAAGATACAATTTGAATCAAGTAACGCAAATGGAACGCAAAAAAAATGGCTTCCCTACGGAAGCCATTTTTAGTTATAACATTGACATTACTTAAATGCATTCAAACCGGTGATGTCCAGGCCGGTGATCAATAAATGAATGTCGTGGGTGCCCTCGTAGGTAATCACACTTTCAAGGTTCATCATATGCCGCATAATTGGATATTCGCCGGTTATCCCCATACCTCCCAGCATTTGACGAGCATCGCGCGTGATCTTGAGGGCCATGTCTACGTTGTTCCGTTTGGCCATGGAGATCTGGGCAGAAGTAGCCCGATCTTCATTTTTAAGCTGACCCAGACGATAAGCTAAAAGCTGCGCTTTGGTGATCTCGGTGATCATTTCGGCTAATTTTTTCTGCTGAAGTTGAAATCCTCCAATGGGTTTTCCAAATTGAACACGCTCTTTCGAATATCTCAATGCGGTATCATAGCAATCCATGGCAGCTCCAATGGCACCCCAGGCGATCCCATATCGCGCAGAATCCAGGCAACCTAGGGGAGCACCCAAACCAGATTTATTTGGCAACAGGTTTTCCTTAGGAACTTTTACATCCTGAAAGATCAATTCCCCGGTAGCACTAGCACGTAACGACCATTTATTGTGAGTTTCGGGAGTTGAGAAGCCTTCCATACCGCGTTCTACGACCAATCCATGAATGCGTCCTTCTTCATTTTTTGCCCAGACCACCGCGACATCACAAAAAGGAGAATTTGAGATCCATAATTTGGCACCATTTAACAGGTAATGATCTCCTTTATCTTTGAAATTTGTCACCATCCCACCCGGATTACTGCCATGATCGGGTTCTGTTAGCCCGAAGGATCCCATCCATTCTCCCGAAGCTAGTTTTGGCAGGTATTTTTGTCTCTGTTCCTCGTTGCCGTACTTCCAAATGGGGTACATCACGAGGGATGATTGTACCGATGCGGTGGACCGCACTCCGCTATCACCTCGCTCAATCTCTTGCATAATGAGGCCATAGGAGATCTGATCGAGTCCTGCTCCACCATATTTCTCAGGAATATAAGGTCCAAATGCCCCAATTTCGGCCAAACCGGGGATGATGGATTTCGGGAATTCTGCTTTCTGTGCAGCTTCCTCTATAATGGGCGACACATCGCGTTTCACCCAGGCTCTGGTTGCATCCCGGATAAGCTTATGCTCTTCGGTTAAAAGTTCATCAAGAAAATAATAATCGGGTGCTTCAAAAAGATCGGGCTTCATAGAGACGAATTTTGGTTTACAAATGTAAAAAATCCGCAGGGGAACGACCTACATTTTCAAGTAAAAATCCTGCACCAGCTCCCTATATTCGAGTGTATAATCATGCCGGCTATTTTCTATGATCAGGCTGGTAGTTTCAACAGGGCCCTTAACGAAGGTGAATTCCATCATACTCCGTTTGATGGGGGTGTTGCTCTTGCCTTGAACATGGCAAATTCTTTTGGGAAATAAACCGGATGAGCTTGCCAGGGCTGTAAATCTGCCTTCTTCTTTCTTCGGAATGATTACCGCAAAACTTCCTTCCGAAGAGAGTAATTTTCCGGCGCATACCGTCAAATGCTCAAAGGGTAGAGCATCGTTGAATCTGGCCACATCGCGGGAGATCTCTTGGCTTTTAACGTTTTCAGAATAAAAAGGGGGGTTTGAAACAATTAAATCGTAGGACTCCTCAATTTCGGCAGCGAATTCCTGCACCGACGCGTGATAGCAAAAGAGTCGGTCACTCCATGGTGATGCCTCAAAATTATTCGTACATTCTTCGAAGGCGGCCACTTCGATCTCTACTGCATCGATAAGATTTGCCTGACTTCTTTGTGCCATCATAAGTGAAATGATACCAGTTCCGGCACCCAGATCCAGTATACTGGACGGTTGTAGTTTCAGAGATACCCATGCTCCAAGCAAGACCCCATCTGTGCCTATTTTCATGGCACTGTGCTCTTGCTGCACCGAAAACTGTTTAAACTTGAAAGGCCTGGTCATTCAAGATAGAGTTCGATCAAGCCATCCGGCGCTTCCAACGTGATGGTTTTCTTATCGCGATCAACAGTTTTGATGATATCGTCGTTAATCGGAATTAGGATCTGCTTGCCGTCCCTGTCGATCTCCATCAAATGTTGAGCTGTGCTGTCGTTCACTCCTGTAATGATTCCAATTGTACCAAAATTTAGGTCTACGGCCTGAAAGCCAATAATCTCGTGATAATAGAATTTATTTCCTTCCAATTTAGGTAATAGATCCAATGGCAGGAATAATTCGGCTCCCAGAAGTGTATTTGCATCGGCTTCGGTATCTACTTCTTCAAATTTAACCCGGAGCAGGTCCGATTTGTGAAGTGAAAGCGATTCAACAAAAAATGGAATCAAACTTTTGTGCTTTTCCACAAAAACCGATTCCATTTCTAAAAATTGTTCGGGTTCATCGGTGTCTAATTTCACCAATAACTCACCCTTAAAACTATACTTTTTAACGATTCTGCCAACGAAGAAACAGTCCTTCTTTTGCATCTCGTGTGGGAATTACTCTTCCTCTTTGGCGGCTTCTTCCGTGGCTTCTTCAGCAGCTTCTTCTGTCGTTTCTGCAACAGCTTCTTCTGTCTTTTCTTCAACAGCTTCCTCTGCTACTGCATCAGGAGCCTCATCGGCAGCAGTTTCTACTTCTGAAGCTTTTTCCTCAACCTCGGTGGTAGCCTCTTCTGTTACAGTTTCAACAGCTTCTCCTTCTACAGTTTCTTCAGCAACTGCAGCAGGTGCCTCTTCGGCAGCAGTCTCAACCGCTTCTGCTTCTAGGGCCTCTTCGGCCACTTCTTCGGCTGCGACGGCAGTTCTTGCTTCGTTCACCGCTTTTTCGGCGGCAAGAGCTTCTGCTTTAGCTTTTGCTTTGGCAGTTGCGAGTTTGTCACGTTTGGTGGCAACCAACTTGGCTTTTTCTTCGACCCATGCATTGAACTTAGCTTCAGCCTGCTCTTCGGTCATCGCTCCCTTACGCACTCCTTCGGCCAAATGCTTTTTAAGCATTGCACCTTTGTAGGATAAGATAGCTCTGGCAGTATCTGTAGGCTGAGCGCCATTCTGCAACCACTGAACTGCACCATCGATATCGAGATTGATTTCTGCAGGATTCACATTGGGGTTGTAAGTACCTAACTTTTCAAGGTATTTACCGTCTCTTTTTGAGCGCCCATCGGCCGCTACGATCCAGTAAAAGGGCTTCCCTTTTTTACCGTGTCTTTGTAATCTAATTTTTACTGGCATAATAATTAATTGTGAAGGTTCTCGACCCTCGTTATAATTTTTTACAAGGCTGCAAAGATACTATAAATTCACTTGAAATTGAGGTAGATTAAACTTTTATTTTATATTTGTCTCAACCCTAAATACCCAAATCTGTTATGAAACGAATAATTTTACTACTATTCGCGACTATTATTGCGTTTTCAAGTTGTGAGAACATTGAAGACAACAGCCCTGCTTTACAGGGTATGGTAGACAGCGTATTCTTTAAGGCGATTGATGTTCGGGGACAACGTAATGAAGATAATTCAATTACACTTCAGGGGATCAACCAGGATGAAAAGCTCACTATACACGTTGCTGAATTCGAACTGGATGAATATTTGCTTGGAGGAGGTTTCCCTAGTTATGCCATTTATGAGGATGCTGCGGGTAATGTTTATAGCTCCAATCCAGAAGGAGAGGGGAAAATTACGCTAACCGATAGATGTATTTCATGTGGCTGGTTAACAGGGACCTTTTGGTTTACTGGGGTGAATTCGGGTATTGATACATTACGTGTTCAAAAGGGGATCTTTTTTGAAGCTTCATTTTTAGGAGGAGAGGTGGACGAAACACCACCTTCGGATGGAACCATGACGGCCAACGTTAATGAATCACCATTTGTTGCAAACTCGGTGACTGCCGAGCTTAATGGCAACACACTTGTAATCACAGGATTAAAGGATCAACAACTAATTACCGTCGCGATTCCAGCAGACGCAGTCGCCGGTAATTACCAATTGCCTTTATCGGGGTACAGTGCTTCCTACACGATTGACGGTGTCACTTCCGATGCTATTTCTGGACTAATTTCAGTAAACATCAACAGTACGACAAACCGTAGAGCGCGAGTTTTCTTCAGATTTGACACAGAGAATGACCAAATAACTGACGGTAATACCCGTGTGGACTACTAAAGAATTAGTCAACTAATCCCATATTGAACCGGACATCCTCGTCCGGTTTTTTGTTTATAAAACTTGCCTTTTGTGTACAACTTTCGTTTCTCCATGAAAAGTTGTTTATGTATTTTTACTTCGGAAGTGATCCTGGTTACTTTCTTATCTGAAGCATCCCAATTCTAAGGGATCTTGCGCAAATAAAGATAGATGTACTTAATTTTCGATACCGAAACAACGGGCCTTCCCAAACGTTGGAACGCACCGGTGACAGACACCGATAACTGGCCACGCTGCATTCAGATTGCCTGGCAATTACATGATGAAACGGGTGTAATGCTCGAACATCAGGATTATTTGATCCAGCCAGACGGTTTCGATATACCCTACGATAGTGAACGAATACATGGTATCTCGACGGAACTTGCGAAACAGCAGGGGGCTCCACTTAATGAAGTCAGCTCCAAATTCGTAGATGCCCTTTCAAAAGCCAAGTTCATCGTAGGTCAAAACGTAGGTTTCGACATCAGTATTATGGGTTGTGAACTCTTCAGGCAGGGAATCGACAACCCCATGCCGGAGATGAAAGTGCTGGACACCTGTACCGAAACTACAGCGCTGCTTTGTGAGTTACCCGGAGGTCGGGGAGGAAAATTCAAATTACCCACACTTACCGAATTACATCAATTCCTTTTCAATGAGCCCTTCGAAGAAGCACATAACGCAACTGCCGACGTCGAGGCTACGGCACGCTGTTTTTTTGAACTAGTTAGGCAGAATGTCTTTACGAGGGAAGAGTTGGATGTTCAACCGGATTATTTCGAGAAGTTCTCTGAGGCTAATCCGAAGACCGTGGAATTGGTGGGCTTGGAGCATATCAATTTAAAACGCGCTTCAGAAAAGATCAAAGAGACCCTGGAAGCAAAGGAGGAGACTGTATCCATTTCTTCTGAAGAGATACGCGACAACATTGCAACACTGGTAGATTCGCCCTTCGCCCACTTGCACAATCATTCTCAATTTTCCATTCTACAGTCAACATCTTCTACCAGGGACTTGGTACAAGCGGCAATATCAAACAATATGCCGGCAATAGCACTTACCGATAGTGGAAATATGATGGGTGCTTTTCATTTTACCAGAGCGGTTAACGAACATAATAAATTGCTCGCCCAGAAAGAAATTGAGGAGGGTCAAAGCCCGCCGCAACCCCTGAAAGCCATAGTTGGATGCGAATTCTTTGTTTGTGAGGACCATACCAATAAATCACATAAGGATCACGGTTATCAAATTGTAATGTTGGCCAAAAACAAAAATGGTTATCACAACCTGGCTAAAATGGCTTCGATCGCCTATACCGATGGATTTTATTATGTCCCCCGAATTGATAAAGAGGTGATTCGCAATTTTAAGGAAGATATTATCGTCCTCACCGGAGGTATGTACGGGGAA
The DNA here is from genome assembly GCA_013043825.1 of Flavobacteriaceae bacterium. Classification (GTDB taxonomy): domain Bacteria; phylum Bacteroidota; class Bacteroidia; order Flavobacteriales; family Flavobacteriaceae; genus Aureisphaera. The sequence continues at coordinate 10,684 of JABDNM010000013.1, read as the reverse complement.
GTGCCTTCCAAGATCTTGAATATTGGCGAAAAACAGGCGGAAGAAGCATTGATTTGGTGGCAAAGTATGTTTGGAGACGATCTTTATATTGAGATCCTAAGGCATGACCAAGAAGATGAACGCCGGGTAAACCAGGTACTAGTGGAATTTTCCAAAAAACACCAGGTAAAAATGGTGGCCTGCAACAACACCTATTATATCTCCAAGGAAGATGCCAATGCACATGATATCCTTCTCTGTGTAAAAGACGGTGAAAAACAATCAACCCCAATTGGCCGTGGTCGCGGATACCGTTATGGTTTGCCCAACCAGGAGTATTATTTCAAGAGTCAGGATGAGATGAAAAGCCTCTTCAAGGACCTGCCAGAGGCGATCAGCAACATTTCTGAGGTCATTGAAAAGATCGAGTCCTATAGTTTAGCGCGCGAAGTATTGTTACCTAATTTCGCTATTCCGAAGAAATTCCTGGATTTGAAAGATGCCGATGGAGGAAAACGAGGAGAAAATGCCTACCTCAGGCATCTCACCTATGAGGGAGCGAAAAAGAGGTATAATAAAATCGATGATGAGATCAAAGATCGCCTGGATTTCGAATTGGAAGTAATCGCCAATACCGGATATCCCGGATATTTTCTCATTGTTCAGGACTTTATATCGGAAGCTCGAAAAATGGGAGTTTCGGTGGGACCAGGGCGTGGATCGGCCGCCGGGAGTGCCGTAGCCTATTGCCTGGAAATTACAAATATCGATCCTATCGAGTATGACCTGCTATTTGAGCGTTTCTTGAATCCGGATCGAATTAGTATGCCCGACATCGATATCGACTTTGACGATGAGGGCAGAAGTAAAGTCATGGACTACGTGATTGAAAAATATGGTTCAAACCAGGTGGCCCAGATCATAACCTATGGCACCATGGCGGCCAAGTCGTCTATCAGAGATACGGCACGGGTGCTGGACTTACCCTTGAACGATGCCGATCGTATTGCGAAGCTTATTCCTAATATGACCAAACTAAGCAGGTTGTTTGGTTTGGAAGAGAACGAACTGCGAAGCCGTTTCCGAAGCGATGAACTCCCCAAAGTGAATGAATTATTGAATCTTGCCGATGGGGAAGACCTGGAGGCAGAGACAATCAAACAGGCCCGTGTCCTCGAAGGTTCCGTACGTAATACGGGAATTCACGCTTGTGGGGTGATCATTACCCCCGATGATATTACCAACTTTGTTCCCATTGCCACGGCCAAGGATTCAGAGCTTTATGTAACTCAGTTCGACAACTCGGTGGTAGAACATGCCGGTTTATTGAAAATGGACTTCCTGGGCTTAAAAACGCTTACCTTGATCAAGGATACGGTGAAGATCGTCAAGCACAAGCACGGCGTGAAATTGGATCCCGATACGTTTCCTCTGGATGACGAGAAAACCTATGAGCTGTTCCAACGCGGAGAGACCGTAGGGATCTTTCAGTATGAATCTGCTGGAATGCAAAAGCATATGAAGGACTTGAAACCTACTGTTTTTGCCGATCTCATAGCCATGAATGCCTTGTATCGTCCCGGGCCCATGGAATACATTCCCAGCTTTATTAGGAGAAAGCACGGTGATGAAGAGATCACGTACGACCTCCCTGCTATGGAGGAATTTTTGAAGGAAACCTACGGAATAACGGTCTACCAGGAACAAGTGATGCTGTTGTCCCAGAAGTTAGCAGATTTTACCAAGGGTGAGGCCGATGTTCTTCGGAAAGCGATGGGGAAGAAGCAGAAGGCAGTACTCGATAAGATGAAGCCCAAATTCATCAAGCAGGCTAGCGCGAAAGGACACGAACCTGAAAAGTTGGAAAAAATATGGAAAGACTGGGAAGCCTTTGCCAGCTATGCATTCAATAAATCACACTCCACCTGCTATGCCTGGATCGCCTACCAGACAGCTTATTTAAAGGCTCATTATCCGGCAGAATATATGGCCGCTGTTTTGAGCAACAATATGAACGACATCAAGCAGGTAACCTTCTTCATGGAAGAATGCAAGCGCATGGGTCTTGAGGTATTGGGGCCGGATGTAAATGAGTCCTTCTATAAATTTACGGTGAATGATGAGGGGGCCATTCGCTTTGGTATGGGGGCAATAAAAGGGGTTGGCGGAAATGCTGTCGCAACCATCGTGGAGGAGCGTAAGAATGGGAAATATAAAAGTGTCTTCGATCTGGCCAAACGAATTGACCTCCGATCTGCCAATAAAAAGGCCTTTGAAAATTTAGTATTGGCTGGTGGTTTTGATAGTTTCGGAACTCATCGCGCCCAATACATGCATGACGATGGTGATGGAGTGATGTTCATAGAAAAGGTGCTGCGATATGCTGCGAAGTACCAGGAATCGCAAAATTCTTCTCAAGTTAGCTTGTTTGGAGATTCAAGTGAAGTTCAGATTCCAGAACCTGAGGTACCACCTTGTGAAGAATGGGGTACTATGAAAAAATTAAAGCAAGAAAAAGAAGTTGTTGGAATATATATTTCAGGGCATCCGCTGGATGATTTTAAAACTGAAATGGATAATTTTTGCAATGTTAAGGTAGCCGACTTCTATTATTTGGAGCGATTTATCAATCGTGAAGTCTGTTTTGGAGGAATTGTCACCGATGTGCATCACAGGGAGAGCAAGGCTGGAAAAGGTTGGGCTCTATTTACAGTGGAAGATTACGAGGACAGTTTTGAATTTAGAATTTTTGGAGAAGAATATTTAAAGTGGCGGCATTTTTTGGTTCCCAATTCCTTTATCTATGCCCGGGTATTTGTCAAAGAGGGTTGGATAAACAGGGAAACCGGTAAGAAGGGAGACCCCAGGATGCAGTACAACCATTTCCAAATGCTTCAGGATGTTATGGAATCGCAGGCAAAGAAGCTCACGGTGCGAATACCTATAGAACAATTAGCGGAGAAGCAGATCAAGGATTTAAAAAAATTGCTTCGTTCGTACAAGGGAGATGCCCAGTTGCATTTTACCATGTACGACATGGAAGATGAGATCAAACTAAATATGCCAAGTCGAAAGCATAGGGTAGTCATCAACAAAGAGCTGCTTGAGGAATTACGATCTAAGGAAGTGGACTTCAGATTGAATTAATACTATTTTTTCAGAACTTTCGTAGTTTTCACTCCATATTCTGTTTCTATCCGCACGAAGTACACTCCGTCCTGTAATTGATCCATGGAATATTGTTCCAAATATTCAAAAGAATCTATGAGTTCACCAAGTATTGAATACATCTTTACGTTTAAAATTGGAAGTCGGGATTCAATTCTAAAATATTGATCAGTTGGATTGGGATATAAACGAATGCTTCTCACCAAAGGATCCCCAACCGACAGGTTTTCGCACTGATCTAAAATATCGAGTACATCGGAACATCCTGGAGCGTTGCCATAAATGACAAACTCGGGATTGCTACCATTTAAATAATCACATATACTTCTTATCGCACATTCAGACAATGTGGGGATATTTGTGAGATCGATAAATCCAATTGTCGTATGATCGATATTATCGATCCCGCTTAAACTGGTGAAATTATCGTTTTCATAAGCAACCGTAATTTGACCTCCATTGAGGCTAGTAACCCCTTCTAGGCCATTCAGGTTGGGCAATATGTAGTTTCTGTTCATGTAGAAATTGCTAATGGAATTCAAGGAAGTAAGCCCCTGAAAGCTCTGTAGAACTTCATTGCGTATCACGTCCAGACCTCCGCCCACTGTTGTTAAACTTTGTAGTCCGGTGAAATCAATCATATTTTCGTTTCCAATTACCCCGAATTGCCCCGAAATTGTTGTAAGATTATCAAGACCCACAAGATTTGTTAGAGGAGTGCCCCAAAAATTAAATTCGGCGACTGTAATCTCTGTAAGGTTATTCAGCCCTTGTAGGCTCTGAAGTGAGTTGTTTCCGTTAATCCAGAATGCCGCAAGTTCCGTGAGATTTTCAAGGCCCTCAAAATTTATAAGAGAGTTGTTTAATTCTACTTTGAAACGGTCAAATTGATTCGTTCCAGCCGATGTAAGACTATTTAACCCCTCAAAGTTAATAAGACCATCGTTTGAATCTATCGCTACCGGACCAGCTATTGTTTCTATATTGTTTAAACCCGTAAAATTGGTAAAAGATGGATTATGAGCAATAGTCAAGAATCCAGAGATCTGAGTTAGACCGTTTAGACCTGTAAAACTGGATAGCACCGGGTTTACAGAGATGGCTAAATTTGAACCAATGTTGCTAAGATTATTAAGCCCAACAAAATTTATTAGGTTATCGTTATCGTCGACTAAAAGCGCATTCCCAATTGAAGTGAGGGAGTTCAGTCCCGAGCAGTCCACTATCTGAGTATTCGATAATGTTAGAGTTCCGCCAATCGAGGTCAAATTATTAAGGCCGCTTAATGAAGCTACGGAAGTATTGTTCAAAGTGAGATCTCCTTCAACACTGTTTAGCTGGGATAAGCCAATTAAGTTAGAAACGCCTCCGCCTATGCTTACATCACCAAGTACCGTAGTACAACCAGGATAGTTGGAACTAAAATCATCCACCTGCTGCTGCGTATTGAACGAAATTCCGGAAGGAAGACAAGTTTGAGCAACTATTGGCGCACACGATAATAGAAATAGAATAATAAAAAAGGAGTAATAGGTTTTCATAGGCTTTCAATTACAATGTGCTAAAGATAGTGAGGCTGCACGAGCTAACAAAAACTATGATAACAACTTCGACAAACTTATATCGCAAAGCGAAGGACCTTGTCCTTTTCGAATCCGGGCAGGGATTACTCCTAATTCATTAATTGATAAATTGGTTGTCGCGAATGCTTAGCATTTGAAACGGCATCCCCTGTAGTATGTTTTCATTACTACAGGGATAGAGTGTAAAGCCCGGCATAAAAATGTCACACCGAGCGTAGTCGAGGTGTTATTTGTATGGCCCGCCAAACCATAGAGAACATCGATCATGACATTAACTGAACTAATGGCAGGCCTGTAAGTTTTGGAACAATTATTGACTACTTTTGCGTAACAATTAAAATTAAAAACAATGGCTTTAGAAATAACAGATGCTACGTTCGAACAAACCGTATTGAAAAGTGATAAACCGGTGATGGTGGACTTTTGGGCTGCCTGGTGCGGACCTTGCAGAATGGTTGGACCTATCATCGATGAAATAAGCAACGACTACGACGGCAAGGCTGTAGTTGGTAAAGTTGACGTAGATGCGAACCAGGAGTTTGCGGCTAAATATGGCGTGCGTAACATTCCCACAGTGTTGGTATTTAACAACGGGGAATTGGTGGGACGTCAAGTAGGTGTGGCACCCAAGAATGTATACGCCGAGGCGCTGGATTCCTTGCTGAACTAATAAATTTGACCTGGCACATCGATGCCTAAATTGATAACGTGAGAAAGGCTTTCAATTGAAAGCCTTTTCTTATTTTAGTAAAATGTCAGGCCGAGCGCAGTCGAGGCCCGATTAAAAACTACAATATGAACAACACTCGCTGCCCCTTCGACTGCGCACAGGGCGGCAGCTCTAGATGGCAAGAAACAACAGTATGGAAAAAATAAATAAAGTTCAGGATCAAATAGACAATCAATTACTCAAAGACCGGAAGGTTTTTTTATGGGGAATGGTGGATGATGAAACTGCCAAGCACGTGGTGGATCGACTGTTGTATTTGGATTCGATTAGTAAAGATGAAATTCAATTATACATCAACAGTCCGGGGGGTTATGTGACATCCGGATTTTCGATGTATGATACTATCAAAGCGATCAAAAGTCCGGTTTCTACCATTTGTACCGGATTAGCCGCCTCCATGGGAAGTATTTTACTGAGCGCCGGTGAAAAAGGGCGGCGGTTCATTCAACCTCATGCCCGGGTCATGATACATCAGCCCAGCGGAGGCGCCAGGGGACCTGCCAGCGACATTGAGATCTCCGCCCAGGAGATCATCAAAACCAAGGAATTGAGCGCTCGCATTTTGGCGGATAATTGCGGTCAGAAGTTTGAAAAGATCATGAAGGATTTTAACAGGGACCATTGGATGGGAGCCGAGGAGAGTGTGGAGTATGGGATTGTTGATGGTATTAGTGAATAGTGAATATTGAAAAGCAATTAATTGACCTCTCGACTGCGCTCGAGGTGACAGATGAATATTGAAAAGCAAATAAACGAAATTACTGGGTTTAAGAACCTGGAACTACTCGCCACCCAGGTGGTAGAGGGGTTTATTTCCGGTTTGCATAAGAGTCCGTTTCACGGTTTTTCTGCGGAATTTGCCGAGCACAAGATCTACAATTCGGGAGAGAGTACAAAGCATATTGATTGGAAGCTCTATGCCAAGACCGACAAATTATACACGAAACGCTACGAAGAAGAAACCAATTTGCGATGTCATATAATTCTTGACAACAGTAGTTCGATGCATTATCCCAAATTGAAGGAGTTCAGCATTACTTCTTTGAACAAGATTGGCTTTGCCGCACTGGCCAGTGCGGCCATCATGAATTTGCTGAAACGCCAGCGGGATGCCATTGGTATGAGTATTTATAGCGACAATTACGACTTCTATGCCCAGGAGAAGGGCAGTGAGCGCCATCACCAAATGCTACTAGGACATTTAAATAATGCAATATCACGATCAAACAAGGAGGTACAGACCCGTACCTATGAACATTTGCATCTTATTGCCGAAAAGTTGAAGCGCAGGTCTCTCGTATTTTTATTTTCAGACATGTTTCAGAATGAGGTAGAAGAAGCCCGGTTGTTTGAGGCACTTCAGCATTTGAAATACAACAAACACGAGGTGGTTTTATTCCACACTTTTGATCAAAGTAAAGAGGTGGAATTCGATTTCAGCAACCGGCCTAAACGTTTTGTCGACGTGGAGACCGGGGAGCATGTAAACTTATATGCAGATAATATCAAGGAGACCTATGAGGCTGCCGTGCGAAACTACTTCTCGGATTTGAAGCTAAAATGTGGACAATACCGTATCAAGTATGTCATGGCAGATATTAATGAGGGTTTTAACAAGATCCTGACCACCTATTTGGTGGAGCGATCGAAGTTTGGCTAGTTCTCCACTCCCATGATTCGGAGTAGGCTCGCAGACCGAAATTAGAAGTTAGAAGCCTGATCTACAATACCGGACTTCTAGCTTTGTGCATCCCGCCTCCTACTTCCTACTTTTTTTATTTCATTTGTTTGCTACTATCAAAAAGCATCTTATATTTGCATCCGCTGATGAAGCAATTTTTTCTAAGTCTGGCTGTGGCCAGAGTCTCCTGAAGCTGTCACACTGAGCGCAGTCGAAGTGTAAGCGAAGGAGGTCTAAGAAATTGGTCTGGTAGTTCAGTTGGTTAGAATACCTGCCTGTCACGCAGGGGGTCGCGAGTTCGAGTCTCGTCCAGACCGCGGCTTCGACAAGCTCAGCCACCGAGTTGAGCAAGTTGAAGAAAAATGTTGTGTTGTCCGCCTTAGGCGGATGTGGTACTGAGAGATCAGTAACCAATGAGAAGCTTATTCGCCCGAGGCGAATGGGCTTTTTTTGTTTGGGGTATAGAATCTTTGATTTTTAGTATCTTTAATAAGCTAATAACCAAATAAATAAACCAGATTATGAAATCATTTTACAATTTCGTTATCGGCTCTTTTTATTCTTCATTTCTGATTAGTATTTCTAGTATCGTTTTTTTCATCCTGTCTTGTAAAAGTGAAGTGAAGGAAATACCCACTGAAATTGGTGTGGAAGAAAAGGAGAATGTTATCGAGATCATTACTAAGGAAATGGATTTCCAGATGCAGGATACCATAACTTCCGGTTGGAATACAATTCGCTATAAGAATATGTCTCCACAAACACACTTCATCCTGGTTGATCAATATCCTGAAGGCAGAACATCCGAAGATGCGGAGAAGTATGTGGCTCCGGTATTCGATAAAGGAATGGCACTTATTATGGAAGGCAAGACGGAAGAAGGCTATGCCGAGTTTTCTAACCTCCCCGAGTGGTTCAGCGATGTTAAGTTTGTCGGAGGCACTGGACTCCTCTCTCCCGGTGAAATAGGCGAGACCATGCTTAACCTGAAACCCGGGAATTACATTTTAGAATGTTATGTAAAAATGCCTAACGGAGTATTCCACACTTCCATGGGAATGACCAAAGATATTATAGTGATTGAAGAAGATTCTGGGAATGAACCACTGCAAGCAGACGTTGAGATTAAGATTTCGAGCACAAATGGTATAATTTTCAATGATTCAATCAGTTCAGGCAAACATATTTTCTCTGTGCTATACGAAGACCAGATTGTTCATGAGAATTTTGTAGGTCACGATATCAGCCTCGCTAAGTTGGATGAAAATGCAAATTTAGAAGTTATAGAGCGATGGATGAACTGGGCCGATCCAAAGGGATTAGTCGAGCCTGCACCTGCAGGGATTAGATTTTTAGGAGGCGTAAATGACATGCCCCAGGGCGGCATAGGCTACTTCACGGCCAACTTGGATCCGGGCATCTATGTTCTTATTTCTGAGGTTCCAGATGCCCTCAAGAAGAACATGCTCAAAACATTTGAAGTTCGAGCTCGGAACGATTAACCTGTATTGCTAGATTCGAGTCTCGTCCAGACCGGGGCTTCGACAAGCTCAGCCACCGAGTTGAGCAAGTTGAAGAAAAATGTTGTGTTGTCCGCCTTAGGCGGATGTGGTTTAGATACCCAATCAAGTTGGGTACTACCAATGAGAAGCTTATTCGCCCGAGGCGAATGGGCTTTTTTTGTTTTGGGGATAGAAGACTGTGTAACTGGTCAGAAATTAGATACCCTTGGTCGATTAATCTAAAATGCTGAATATAAATTAGTTACATTTATATACTATTCAATATAACCAACACAAATGAGAATTCTAACCAAAAAATTCGTCCACCGAGCAATTTTAATTATTTCTGTATTCTTTGTTTCAGTTAATTTATCGGCGCAGGAAACAGATGCTTATGAAAAAGCCAAAACTGAAATGGAGCAAACATTTGGAACTTTTCCTTCGTTCTTTGCTTCATACCCTAAGCATGCCCTTCCCGAAGCCTGGGAACTATTCAAGACCCTTAAAGGACCTAAAGGTAGTATTTCATCAAAAAATGCTGAGTTGATTCAACTCGCAGTAGCTTCACAGATTCCATGTGTTTATTGTGTTTATTTTCACAGAATTTCGGCACAGGCTTATGGTGCTACGGAAGTGGAAATAAATGAAGCAATAGCTTTAGGTGCAGAAACAAGGCATTGGAGTATGATTCTACAGGGTTCAGGTATTTCTTTTGAGGATTTTAAATCAGAATTTGATAACATGATGAAATATATGGCAGAGAAAGCCAAAAATTAGATAAATATCAATTATTTTGTTCTGTAGCGTCTATCAACATTAATTAAGTTGGATGTTTTTAGCAAAGGGGCCAGTAGGTGCGGTGGCAAGATGTTGTGTTGTCCGCCTTAGGCGGATGTGGTTCAGAGAAATCTGAGCAATGAGAAACTTATCCTGAAGTTTAAGCTGAGCGTAGCCGAAGTGGATGGGCTTTTTTGTTTACCTTGAGTGCTTATCGCACTAGGATTTTAGGGCAAAAGGCCATTAATTTCTGAGAGTTCATTATAATTCTATTGCAGAGATGCTCACATTATTAATATTAACAGTATTGCCGCCACTATTTGTTGTTCCTAAATCCATCCAATATGCGGTTCCTGGAGTTAATCCGGTAATAATTGCGTTGGTAGAAAAGGGATACTTGATCTGTGATCCTGAGCCCTTGAATTCAATATTTATTTCACTGCCTGTTGCAGTTCCTGTAACAGCATCTCCGTTACCAGGCGCTGTACCCGCACCATAATACAGCTGTAATGTTGAATTTCCGTCATTACCAGATTGCGCAATATCACCTGAAATGACAATCATAACTTTAGTGCCATTACTCGGAGTTACATAACTTTCAAATCCGACCATCGTCACGTCTGAGGAGTTTGTGGAACCCGGATTCGGTATTGTTGTCTGCATATAAGCTTTCGAACTGGATGTATTGGTGATTACGCCAGTATTGGAATTGTAACTTATCCCAGGGCCTGCGTTGAGAAGCGACCTCACTTTAGTAGAGAAATTACTGATGAAGGTAGTATCCATTTCTACCCAGGTAGCAGGAACATCACTGCCGTTTGATTTCAAAAAATTATCTGAAGCACCGGCCTCATTATTGGGCATTAGGGCGCCACTGAAGTTTATATTACCAACAACGTCTAACGCCTCAGTTGGGGCTGTCGTACCTATTCCAACTTGCGCAACAAGAAGTGTAGGTGCTATTAACAACACAGACAAAATAGATTTCATAAACGTCAAATTTGAGGGTTTAACACTGCGAATATATAAAAAACACGTAAAATTCCTACGGTTTTACCATAAAACATCGATAATATGATATAAAAAGATGTCAAAATACACATACATTAGTAACAAGTGAAGTCTTTAAAATATCGGTTTTGGAGATCTTAATTTTAAAACTACCGGTGGACTTGGCTACTTATGGTTTAGAATTAGGCTCATGAGCAGCTTTTTCGCCCGAGGCGTAGAGGCTTTTTTTGTTTGTGGATGCTTTGTCCACTGA